>JBIITU010000463.1:0-2601 GCA_044340335.1 Steroidobacteraceae bacterium | reverse complement strand
AGCGCCAGCACAGCGCGATCAGCAGGCCCAGCGCGACACCGACCGCCAGTGCCAGCGCACCGACTGCCCATTGCGGCAACGGTGTCGACAGGGTCGTGGTCATGCGCCCGCCTCGCTGGCAGCGAGCACCGCGCGCAGTGCGCCGAGATCGGCATCTATGACCTGTGCATGGGTCGGCCTCGAGAACAGCGCTGCCAGCGTGTCCGGCACGGTCACCGCCCGGCCGATCAGCGGCTCGACGATCTCAGGAAACTTGGCCGGGTGCGCCGTGGCAACGATGCACCAGCGCTGCCTCTGTCGAGCGGCCTCGGGCAGCCGCGCATAGACCTCGGCCGCCGTCGCCGTATGCGGGCACCAGACCTGGCCCAGCTGCGTCGCGTCGCTGCGGATGCGCACGCGGATCGCATCGTCATCGATCGTCTCAGCGCGCAGCGCGCCTCGCAGCTGGTCGATGTCCGGGAACAGATGCCGCAGCCGCTCCATGTTGGAGGGATTGCCGACGTCCATCGCCGATGCAAGCGTCGCGACGCTCGGGCGCGGCTGCCATTGGCCGCTGGCGAGGTAGTCGACCACCGTCCGGTTCGCATTGTGCGCGAGCACGATCTCGCCGATGGGCAGTCCTGCAAGCCGCGCCATCACGCAGGCGTAGACGTTGCCGAGATTGCCGCTCGGCACGATGAAATTCAGCTTCTCGCCATGGCGGCGCCAGGCGGCCAGGCTGGTCGCGGCGTAATAGACCGCCTGCGGCAGCAGGCGCCCCAGGTTGATGCTGTTGGCCGATGACAGCTCGAAGCGCGCGCGCAGCTGTGGATCGACGAACGCCTGCTTGACCAGCGCCTGGCAGTCGTCGAACGTGCCGCGCACCGCGCAGGCCGTGACATTGTCGCCCCAGCAGGTGAGCTGGCGTTCCTGGGTCGGCGACACCAGCCCCTGCGGATACAGCACCGTCACGCGCAGTCCGGGTCGACGATGAAACGCGGCAGCCACCGCTCCGCCCGTATCGCCCGAGGTCGCGACCAGGATGTTGATGACCCGGCCGCTGCCGCGGTTGATGCGTTCGAAGCACGCCGCCAGGAAACGCGCACCAAAGTCCTTGAACGCAGCCGTGGGGCCCTGGAACAGCTCGAGCACGCTGTAGCGGTCAGCTGCGTCGAGCGACACTCGTGGTGCCGGGAAGTTGAACGCCTCGGACGTGATCGCGCCCAGTTCCGGCGCGAGCGCGTCGTCCAGCGCGAACGGTGCGATGAACCACTGGCCGACAGCCGCAAGCGCGGCAGGCGCCGTCGCGACATCGGCGCCACGTTCCGGCCAGTGCTCGGGGACGTACAGACCGCCATCGGGCGCAAGCCCCTGGCGCAGCGCCGCACCGAAGCCAGCCCGGTGCGACGGGTCACGGGTACTGTGGAACTGCATGCCGTTCAGTCTCCGACGACGCGCGCGCCGGCCGAATCGAGCGCGACGACCCAGTCGTCGACTTCGATGCCATTGCGCGCGAACGCGTCGACCATGGCCTGCCGGACGGCCTCGGCGGTGTCGACCAGGGCCCAGGCGAACAACGACGGGCCGGCGCCCGAGATCGAGCAGCCGATCGCGCCAGCGCCCATCGCCGCGTCGCGCACGGCCGTGGCACCCGGGATCAGCTTGCGGCGCTGCGGTTCGATGACGACGTCGTTCAGACCCTCGCGGATCAACTCGAGGTCGTTCGTGAAGCAGCCGGCGATGAAGCCGGCCAGGTTCGCGGTCTGCCAGACGAAGTCCGACATGCCAACCTCGGTCTTGAGGATCGCACGCGCCTTCTTGGTCGAAAGGAACATGTGCGGGTGCACGATGACGGCGCGGACCCCGGGCGGCACCGGGATCTGCTTGACGCGCGGATCATCGACGCCGACGGTCAGCACCAGCCCGCCGAACAGGCTCGGCGAGATGTTGTCGGCATGGATCGAACCACTCGCGACGGCCTCGCCCTGCATCGCGAACTTCAGCAGCTCGATCTTCGGCAACGGCGCATCGAGCAGCGCGTTGGCGGCCACCACCGCCGCCACGGCCGATGCCGCCGAACCGCCCAGGCCAGAACCCAGCGGAATGCCTTTCTCCAAGTGCATGTCGAAGCCGAAGCTTGGCTTCACGGCAACGTTCATCGCGAGCAGCGCCCGGCCCGCAGTATTGCGCGCCGGCTCGCGCGGCACGTCGGTTACGACGCCCGATGCGCCCGTGATCCGCACGCCCGGCTGCGCGCTGCGGCGCACGGTGATCGTGTCGCCCAGGGCGTCGACCGCGAACCCCAGGATGTCGAAACCGGTCGCGACGTTGGCAACCGAGGCGGGCGCGAACGCCTTAGCGCTGTCGCGGCCGCTCACAGGCGCGTACCCAGGTAGGCTGACAGTCGCAGCAGGTCGGCGAAGATGCCGCCGGCTGTGACCTCCGGTCCGGCCCCCGGCCCCTGCACGATCAGCGGATTGTTGCAGTAGCGGCTGGTCGCGAAGCGCACCACGTTGTCCGTCAGCGCGATGTTGGCAAACGCGTGCTTGCGGTCCAGTTCCACCACGCCCACCGTCGCCCTACCCTCGGCCGTAATGCGACCCACATAGCGCAGCACCTTGC
>JBIITU010000076.1:0-10676 GCA_044340335.1 Steroidobacteraceae bacterium | reverse complement strand
CATGAACAGTGCGTTGAGGATGTTGTTCGCGCTCAACACGCGCGACATCAACTCGGGGCGGGTGCGCTGCTGGATCATCGCGTACAGCGGCACGACGAACAGACCGCCCGAGAGCCCGAACAGGCCCATCCACAGTAGCAGTGGCCAGGCGCCCGGCTGGTCGAAGTAGGCCCCCATGTCGAGCGTGACGCCGTCCGGTGCGGTGACGCCCTGGGTCGCAAACAGCAGCCCGAACACGGTCAACCCGATCGAGCCCAGCGGCACGAGGCCGATCTCGAGCTGTCCTGCCGACAGGCGCTCGCACAGCAGCGAGCCGATGCCGACGCCCAGCGAGAACGCCATCAGGAACAGCGTGAAGACGCTTTCGTCACCGCCAACCGTGCTGCGTACATACAGCGGCAGTTGCGCCGTGATCGCGGCGCCCACGAACCAGAACCAGGAATTGCCGAGCAGCGCCTGGAACACGCTGTGCCGCGCGCGCGCCGCGCGCAGATTGCCGACCGTCGAGCGCCACAGGTTGGCGTCGATGCGCAGGGTGGGGTCGGTCGGTGCAAGCGCAGGTATCGCGCGGCTCGCGAGCCAGCCGGCCACGGCAGTCGCGAGCAGGACGCCGATCGCGCGCCCCGGTTCGCCATCGACGACCAGCAGGCCGCCCATCAGCATGCCGAGCAGGATCATCAGGAAGGTGGCGGCCTCGAGCAGGCCGTTGCCGGCGATCAGTTCGGACTCGCGCAGTACCTGCGGCAGGTAGGCGTACTTCGCCGGCGCGAAGAACGTCGAGTGCGTACCCAGCAGGAAGATCGCGATCAGCAGCACCGGCAGCGATGTCGTGGCGAGCCCAACGCCCGCGAGCGCCATGATCGCAATGCCTGCGAGCTTGACCGCACGCATCACGGCGGCCTTGTCGTAGCGGTCCGCGAGCTGGCCGGCGAGACCGGAGAACAGCAGGAAGGGCAGGATGAACAATCCGCCGGCGAGATTGGTGACCAGCACCGGATCGACCTGCGTCCACGTCGTCGCGTGGTAGGTCGCGAGGATCACGAGCACCGCGCGGTAGACGTTGTCGTTGAACGCCCCGAGGCCCTGCGTGATGAAGAAGGGCAGGAAGCGTCGCTCGCCCAGCAGGGCGAACGGGCCGCGTGCGCTCATTCAGGCCGCATCGGCGGTCCGCCAGAGCTTCGCGCCTGGCAGCCACAGCGCATGGAAGCCGGCCGGGACGCGACCGGGCAGCCGGACGCGCGCGATCGGCCCCGCCGTGATCTGCTGCGCGTTGAAGATCCAGGCCTCGGAAGCGTAGTCGGCGGTATTCGTCGCGAGCGTGATCACGTAGCCCTGGTCTTCGGCGCCGCCGGCCATGCTGCGCGCGAACGGCGCTTCGCTCGGGAACCAGCCCGCCGGGTAGTGATAGACCTCGCGCGTGCCGCGCTCGTGGTCGTACTTGACGAGCCCTTCGAACGCGAGCGTCTGTAGATCGGTGGGAATCAGCTGGTGATAGGACCAGCGCAGCTTCTCGCCGTAGCGTTCGGTGTCCGGCAGGCAGAACTCGACGTTCAGGTCGTCGAGCTGCTGCTCGCTTTTCTCGCCGGTGCGCAGGTTCATGCGCCAGCGGCGCAGATGACCTTTGTAACGCAGGTAGGCCAGCATCGAGGCGAGCACCCCCTCCGAGCGATCGCGGCGGATGGTCGGGTCGGGCTGGAAGCAGCCATCCATGACGATCCAGTCGCCGTCCTCGTACGCGTTGACCATGTGCAGCACGTAGCCTGGCTCGAACTCGAACCAGCGCACCTGTTCCTGTGAGCCATAGCGCGGGATCACGCCGAAGCGCGTCGGCTGGTCGCGATGGAACTGCACGACGCGATGGCCGGTGCGCTGCAGCACGTCGACGTCGTGATACAGCGGGAAGTCGTGCAGGATCGTGAAGTTCGGCGTGATGGTCGTGTCGTGCGGCAGGCGCGGCCCCGGCAGATCGATGCGGGCGCGATGCCTGGCGCGGCCGTCGGGGCCGAACACCCAGTAGGTCAGCCAGGGCTGGAAATCGGTGTAGCCATAGTTGATGTACTCGCCGGTCCGGGCGTCGGTCTTGCCGTGCGCGTTCAGCGGCGTGTCGAGATCGCCGCCGAAGGTTTCCTCGCGTTGCGTATCCAGCGTCAGCGGATCGAGCGCATGCACGCGGCCGGCGTTGTACCACGCGGCGAGCAGCTTGCCGTTGTGCAGGTTCAGGGTCGTGTTCGCCGTGTCCTTGCAGTAATCGGGGTTCATCGATTCACGCTCGCGACCGGCGACGCGCTTGAGGTCATACGGACCCATGATCCCCGACAGCTCGACGCGCCCGGTGGTGATTTCATCGTGCAGCGCGCGCGTGCGCACCCAGCGACGCACGTAGCTGGCGCGGCCGTCACGAAAGTAAACGCCATGCACCATGCCGTCGCCGTCGAACCAGTGGTACAGGCCGCGCGGCTCCAGCACGGGATTCGGGCCCTGGCGCAGGCAGGCGCCGTACAGATCCGACGGGATTTCCCCTGCAACCACGTCGAGATCGACGGCCGTGATCTCGGACTGCACCGGCGTGTAGGGGCCGTGCAGGTAGGGGTTGTCGATGCGATCGACCCAGGTCGGCCGGTCGTCCGGGTCCTTCGGATTCAGGTCGCTGTACTTGCGCATGGCCAAAGTATGCACCGGATCAGGCCCGCTGCGCCCGGGGGCGGGGTCAGCCGGTCCGCAGCCCGCCCGCGTCGGCTTCCGCGGCTAACCAGCGGTCCAGCAGCTTGCCCAGCGCCTCGAGGGTGAAGGGCTTGGCAAGGTAGTCATCCATGCCCGCAGCCAGGCATTGCTCGCGGTCGCCTTGCATCGCGTTGGCGGTCAGCGCGACGATCGGCGTGCGGGCGTCGCCGAGCACGCGTTCGCGGCGGCGCCATTCGCGGGTTGTCGCGTAGCCGTCACGCCCCGGCATCTGGCAGTCCATCAGCACGAGGTCGAAGACAGTGTCGTCGGCGCAGGCAAGAGCGCCATCGCCGTCTTCGGCTGCGACGACCGTCACCTGCAGGGACTCGAGCATGGCGGTAGCCAGTTCCCGGTTCACGCCGTTGTCCTCGACCAGCAACACCGTAGCGGGGCCCGATCTGCAGATGCGCAGAGGGTGGGGCGGCGCTGGGTGAGGTGTTGTGGTCTGCAATGGCTGCGGCACTGCAGCGGTTGGCAGGCGCAGGCGCAGCGTGAAGGTGGAGCCCACGCGTTCTTCGCTGCGCGCCTCGATCTGTCCGCCCATCAGCTCTGCAAGCTGGCGGCAGATCGCGAGCCCCAGCCCCGTGCCGCCGAAGCGCCGCGCCGTGGAACTGTCTACCTGGGTGAACGGTTGAAACAACAGGCCCAGCCGATCTGCTGGAACGCCGATACCGGTGTCTGTCACCGAAATGACGCAGGCCTGCGAACCATCGGCGACTGGAGTCGCATCGACCTGCACCACGATGCTCCCAGCCGCGGTGAACTTGACTGCGTTGCCAACCAGGTTGTTCAGGATCTGCCGCAGTCGGTGCGGGTCACCTAGGTGCTGCTCGCAGAGCTGGGGGTCGACGCTGATCTTCAACGCAACGCCGAGGCCTGCGCAGGGCTGCGCAAACAGATCGACGACATCGCCGACGAGTTCGGGCAAAGAGAAAGGCCTGCTTTCGATCTCGAACTTGCCAGCTTCGAGTTTCGAAAACTCGAGGATGTCGTTCAGCAGTGCCAGCAGGGATTCTGCCGAACGGTACGCTGTGTCCAGGCGCGATTTCTGCTGTGGCTCGAGCGCGGTCGCCAGCACGAGCTGCAGCATGCCCATCACGCCGTTCATCGGCGTGCGGATCTCGTGGCTCATGGTCGCAAGGAAACGCGACTTTGCGACCGTGGCCGCTTCCGCTGCGCGTCGAGCCTCGTCGAGCGCCGCGTGCGTCTGCTCGAGTTCCGACATCATCATCGCTGCATTGACGAGGGCCTCGGCCTGGCTTTCTGCGAGCGCGCGCTGCTGCTCGCTTGCGGCAGCCGCCTCCTCGCGCAGCGACTTCAGGATGTCGGCGGTTTCGCTCGCGAGCGCCGGCTCGAGCCGGTCGATCACTGCGGCCAGACTGTCCAGTGCGGTGCGCGCTTGGCCCGATGGCACTTCAGATCGCCTTGCGAATCCAGGCTTGCAATGTGCCGTCCGCTGCTGAGAAATCCAGCAGCGTGTGTCCTGTGCGTCGGCACCAGGCTTCCACGTCGAGTTTGAAGGCCGGGTCGGTCGCGATCGCGTGCAGCGTCGCGCCGGGGGCGAGCTCGCGAATCGCGCTGTTGAGTCGGACGATGGGCGCCGGGCAGCGCAGCCCAGACATGTCGAGTGCGGTGGCAGTGCCCATGGATGAACCTCAGATGAAAAGCGTGCTGCGGGATCGCGCCGCAAGATCGATGAAGTGCGCGGCGCCGCAGGCACGCGCACCCGGATAGTCGATCAGTTCCTCGGAGCGAATACCCATGAGGTCCATCGACATCTCGCAGAAATAGATCTCCACGCCTGTCTCGGCTGCCATCGCGACGAGTTGCGGCAGGTCGGCGATCTGCTTGCGCCGCATTTCGCGGCCGATCAGCGTGCGACCGATTCCGCCCATGTCGAGGCGGCTCAGGCGGCGGCGGTGCATCCCGCCGGGCAGCAGCCAGCCGAACATGCGTTCACTGAACGTCTTGCCCGCTGCCTGGGCGCCATGCTTCTTCAGGGCCGCCGCGCCCCAGAACGTGAAGAACATGGAGGCGCGCTGCCCGCAGGCCGCGGCACCGACGGCCGTGGTGAAGGCGGCCAGCAGACGATCGAGTTCGCCGCTGAAGACCAGCACCGAAAGGCCGTACTCCGGCTGCTGCGCGCGCACTTCGCGCTCCAGCTGTTCCAGGCGCGCGCGCAACTCCGCGACTTCGTTGCCGTTCAAATGAGCCTCGACTTTCACGGCCTGCATTGCATGACCTGCGTTATATGGCACGGTTAACGGCAGTCCCGGCCGAACCTTGAAGCACGGCGGTCAGCGGGGCGCGGGGTGGATATGGCAAACGCAGCCTGGCCGCGTCGACTGAGATCGGTCGCACAGTCGCGACAGGCGCGTTACATGACAATTCCCGGATGTTTTCGAGCAAGCGTTCCCGCAGTTCCACCGCCGCAGCGCCCCCCCCGGATGCGCGGCGTCACGCTGCTGGAGACGATGCTCGCGATCGGATTGCTGGGCATCCTGGCCGCGATCGCGATTCCCGCCTATGACGGCTATCTCACTCGCGCGAACACTGCGCGTGCCGAGGCGGATCTGCGTGAGCTGGCGCTGCGCATCACGCGCTTCGAGCTCGACAACGTCAGCCTGCCCGCCTCGCTCGCCGATATCGATGCGAACGATATGGTCGATCCGTGGGGCAGTCCGTACCGATACCTGAGCTTCGAAGGTCTGCGCGGTCGCGGCGCGGTTCGCAAGGACGGCAGGCTCAACCCGATCAACTCCGACTACGACCTGTACAGCATGGGGCCCGACCGCGGCACCGCGACCTCGTTGCGTGCCCGGCAAGGCCGGGATGACATCGTCCGCGCCAGTGATGGCGGCTTCTTCGGCGTGGCAGAGGACTATTGATGCCGCCGCGCTGGCGCAACGGGCTTGGCTTACGCAGCCGGTTGGCGCGCCGCGTGCTGCTGCTGGTGCTCGCCGCGAGTCTATTGCCGATGAGCCTTGCCGGCGTTCTGACGTACCGGCACCTGCAGACACAGTCGATCGAGCGCAGTCATGCCGAAATCGAAATGGGAGCGCGCTATCTCGGCCTCGGTCTGCTCGCAGACCTGCAGCGTGCGGCTGCGGAACTCGGCCAAGTCCTGCAGTCGCGTCATCTCGGCGGTGAGTCAAGCGCGCCCGTATCGCCAACGGCGGGGCTGTTCTCGATGGTCGAGTACCGCAGCGTCGACGTCGACGCTGCGTTTGCGGTGCCGGGTCTGTATCTGAATCGATTGCAGACCAGCTATCTGCTCGAAGGCAGGCCGGTGCTGCTGAGCACGCTGGTGCGGGGTGAAGTCGGTGGGAACAGGCTGCAGCTGCTGCTGCTGGATGAGGCGAGGGATCACCTTGCCATCGGGACGATCGACCCGGGGCTTATCGCCACCCAGGCCGAGTCACTGGCGGCAGACGCCATGGTCAGGCTGTTGGACAGTCGCGGACGCCCGCTCTGGAGCGGCGTGCCTGCCGCTCTCGCCCTTCCCCCGGACGGGTTGCAGCCAGGTGCCACAAGCCGTTGGCACAGCGATGGCGAGGAGTACGAGAGCGCCGCATGGGATGTCTTCCTCGCGTCGAAGTTTGCGGCCGAGCCCCTCCGGGTCGAGGTCATTCGCAGCGCACCCTCGCTGCTGCGGCAGTGGGGCGGCCTGGAGATGTCCTACCCGCTGCTGCTGCTGGCGGCGCTGCTGCTGTGCGGTCTGATCACCGCGCGCGTCGTGCGCCGATATATCGAACCGCTGCATGAGGTCAGCAATGCGGCTCGTGCGATGGCGACGCGTCAGTTTGGCGTGCGCGTCAACGCGACCGGGGACGACGAACTGGCGGAGCTGGGCGCGGCGTTCAACTCGATGGCCGGCGAGTTGCAGCAGCAGTTCGACTCGCTCGAGGCGTTGTCGAAGGTCGACCGGATGCTGCTGGAATCGACTGATCTGGAGGCCGTGCTCGGCTCGCTGCTCCCGCGCATCGCCGAGGTGGTCGGCGCGGTTTCCGTAGCAGTCGTGCTGCGCGATGAAGACTCCGACGATTGCGCCCGCATCTTCGTCCAGCAGGCGTCGCTGCAGCGCAGCCAGCCAGTGCGCCGCATCACGCTGGATTGGGCGGCCGTCGAACGCACCGTGGGTCGACGCCGCATGTGCCGCACTGACGAACTTGCCGCTGAAGTTCGCGAGCATCTTGGCGCCATCGAAGTGGTACCGGGCACAGCTCGGCAGATTTGGTCACTGCGCAGCGAATCGAGACTGGCGGGACTGCTGAGCGTGGAGTTTGAAGACGAAGCCAGCGAACGCGGGCCGCGCGCTGGCCTGGTGGGTGATTTCGCGGACCGCGTCGCCGTGGCCGTGCGCAACATGCAGTTCACGCGCAGCCTTTACCAGAAGGGGCACTTCGACAGTCTCACCGGGTTGCCGAATCGCGCGCTGTTCCTCGAGCGCCTCGAAGCGGAGGTCGGGCAGGCCCGCCGCGACGGCGTCGAGGGTGCGCTGCTGTACCTCGACCTGGACAGTTTCAAGCAGGTCAACGATACCAGCGGCCATCAGGCCGGCGATCGCCTGCTCGCGGAGGTCGCGGTGCGCATGCGTGCGAGCCTCGGGGAGCGTGGCCTGATTGCGCGCCTCGGCGGTGACGAGTTTGCAGTGGTGTTGCCGCGTGTCGAAGGACCCGATGACGCGCAGCAGGAGGCAAATCGCCTGCTCGCCGCGTTGGCAAGTGGCGGCCGGCCTGGCGCCGGGTCCGGCAGGCCGGTCACTGCCAGCGTCGGAATCTGCCTGTTCCCGCGAGACGGCTCTACGGCATCGGAACTCCTCAAGCACAGTGACATCGCGATGTACCGCGCCAAGGATTCGCGCCATGAGCACATCGTGTTCTTCGCCGCCGAGATGCAGGAGCGCATGCATCACCGTGCGGCGCTCGAATTCGGGCTCCGCAGTGCGATCGAGGCAGGCGAGCTGCAGCTCTTCTACCAGCCGATCTACGGCGGCGACCAACTGGTCGGGGGCGAGGCGCTGCTGCGCTGGTTCACGCAGAGCGGCGAGCAGATCTCGCCGGCGACCTTCATCCCGATCGCCGAGGACTGCGGCCTGATCCACGAGGTGGGCCGCTGGGCACTGCTGGAAGCCTGTCGGCACCGCGCGGCCTGGGTCGCGCAGGGTGTTGCACCGGACTACATATCGGTCAACGTTGCGCCGGAGCAGCTGACGGATCCGCAGTTCATCGATTCCGTGCAGCAGGCGTTGCGGCTGAACCGCCTTGATCCGGCAGGTGTTCAGCTCGAGATCACCGAGAGCGCGCTGAGCGAAGGACGTGAGGCCGAGCAGCGGCTCGAGAAACTGGCAGGACTGGGCGTTCGCATCGCGCTGGATGATTTCGGTACGGGCTATTCGTCGCTGGGGCACCTGCAGCGGCTGCCGATCGATGTCATCAAGATCGACCGGGCTTTCGTCATGCATGTACCGCACAGCCTGAGCTCGTCGCGGCTGCTCGAGGCCATCTTGCAGATGGGTCGCGGCCTCGACAAGACCCTGATTGCCGAAGGTGTCGAGACCGTCGAGCAGGAGCAGTTCCTGCACGCTCATGGCTGCACGCTGATCCAGGGATTCCTGCGCGGGCGGCCAATGCCTGCCGGCGAGTTCGGCCGGTTGCTGGCCGTGCATGCAGCGAGGCGCGAACAGGATGCCCATGCGGCCCCCGCCTCACGGAGCGCCTGATGGCGAGGCTGCGCGAGCGACTCACATCGAGCTTCGTGCTGGGTGCGAGCCTTGCGCTCGTGCTGGGTGGCGCGGTGTCTCTGATTGCGCTGCATCACTTTGGCGAGCGCAGCACGCTGGCGGTTGCCGCGCAGATTGCCAGCAAACAACAGATCGGTAGCCGCGCAGATGCGGTCGAGGCAGATCTTCAGCGCCTGCTGAGGATCAGCCAGCAAGCGCTTGACCCGGGCGCGACCGCCCCGCTCGTCGACGCAGCGCACTCGGAAGCGGTGTCGCTGCGGACCGAAATCGAAACCCTGCAGGGCGCACCGGACTGGCAGGCCGCCGCAGCATCGCTCGAGGAGTTGCGGCGTGTGTTGCTGCGCAACGAAGAGCGTCTCGCGCATGCAATGGTGCTGCGGGAGACGGGCGCTGATCGAGGCAGCCCGCTCGTTCGGGATCTCGCCGCTGACGCGCCGCGGGCCATCACCGCGATCGAGCAGTCACGCGCCGCTGTGCTCGGTGCTCTGGCCGGACGTGCCCCGCAAGTCGAGCGTCAGCGTGCACTGCTTTCGCAGCTGGAAGCCGCGGTCAGCGCGGGCCTCATCCTGATCATCATCGCCTGCGGGTTCTGGATAAACGCTGCGGTGCTGCGTCCGCTGCGACGAGTGGACGCGGCGCTGCGCATTGCGGCTGAGCGCGGCGACCGGCCGGATGTCTTGGAGGGTGGGGCCGCTGACCTGCTGCGGGTCTCGGCGCGCACGCGTTCGCTGGTGCAGGCGGCGGAAGATCGCCATGCGGCGCGCGTTACGGTCCTGCGCGACGAACTGGACGTGCAACGGACGAAGCGCATCGACGCGCAGCAGGCGCGCGAGATTGCCGAACGGGCAAGCCGCACCAGGGCCGACTTCGTCGCCAATCTCGGGCACGAGTTGCGCACTCCGCTGAACGGCATGCTGGGACTGATCGACTTGCTGGCCGCTGACGTCAGGGGCGAGCAGGGGCAGAAGCGCCTGCGGTCGATCCAGGTCGCCGGTTGCCTGCTGCGCGACGTGCTCGACCGGATGTCCGATGTTGCCACTTCTCCGCTGCCGCGCCTTGCGTCTGCGGAAGTTGACGGCGCAGTCGCCGACCGCGAGGGCCATGCAGCAGTGATGGCATCCGCAGCAACGTCACCCGCAGCGTCGGTGGGCGCACGCGTGCTGGTGGCCGAAGACCACGCGATCAACCAGGCTGTCATCACGGAGATGCTGCAGCACCTAGGACACGTCGTCGAAGTGGTTCCAGATGGTCGCCGCGCCGTGCAGCGCGTGCGCGACCATTTGTTTGACGTCGTGCTGATGGACTGGTCGATGCCGGAGGTCGATGGTGTCGAAGCCACGCGGCAGATTCGTGCCGAGGAAGCGCGCACCGGCCGGCAGCGCGTGCCGATCATCGCGCTGACGGCCCACACCTATGCCGAGAACCGCCGCGAGTGCCTGGAAGCGGGCATGGATGACTTCGTCGCCAAGCCCGTGACGGTCGACGTGCTCGACGCAGCGATCCGCCGCGCGGTGGCGTGACAGGACAGCGCCGCCCGATCACTCTGCGGGTTGCAGCGCCTTGACGTAGGCCGCGATTGCGTCGCGATCGCTGCCCGGCAGTCGCGCCATGTGGCGCACCACTGCGGCCATCGATCCGCCGGCGCTGTCGAAGCCGGGATCGAAGCCCGTCTCCAGGTAGTAGGCAATGTCGGCCGCGCTCCACTGCAGGGCCGCTGGCGTGATGTTCGGGATGTTGCCCTTCCCGGAGGGGTTCGGCGCGCCGGCCATCCAGCGCGACGTATCGAGACCGCCGTAGGGATCGCGCGGCGTGTGGCATTCGCCACAGTGGCCGGGCCCCTCGACGAGATAGCGCCCGCGTTCGATGGTCGGGGTGCCCGCAGCTGCGACCCAGGTGGTGTCCAGGTAGCGGCGCTTCCAGAGCCCGATGCCGCGTCGCACCGACCACGGGAACGACAGCGCGTGCGGCTCATCCGCTCGCGCGGACGCCGGTAGCGTGTCGATGAAGGCCTTGAGGTCGGCGACATCCTGCAGCGTCATGCGCGCGTAGGACGTGTACGGAAACACCGGGTAGTAATGGCGACCTTCCGGCGAGACGCCCTTGAGCATCGCGTCGGCGAACTCCGCCAGGGTCCAGCTGCCGATGCCATGGGTGGGGTCGGGCGAGAGGTTCGGACCGACGTAGGTGCCGAAGGGCGTTTCGAGCCTATGGC
>JBIITU010000460.1:0-2619 GCA_044340335.1 Steroidobacteraceae bacterium | reverse complement strand
CTGTCGTGCTCGAGGCGGAAGGAGAGGAGGATGACGTCATGAAGCGTCCACCGCGCGATCCCGCCAGTTCCATTCTCGTGCCGAGCCGGATCGCATGGGCAATCGCGCAGGGCTTCGTCGTGCTCGCGTTGCTGTCGGGTGTGCTCATCAGCGCAGCACAAATGGGCATGGTCGAGGCGGATCTACGCGCGCTGGTGTTCACGTCACTGGTGCTGATGAACATGGGACTCATCCTGGTGAACCGGTCATTCAGCGCGTCGATCGTGCGCGCATTCCTGCGACCAAACCGGTCTCTTTGGATTCTGCTGGGTGGCGTTTCCGCGTTGCTGATGCTGTCGGTGCTCTGGGCGCCGGCGCGGGCGTTGTTCAGCTTCGGTCAGCCGCAATGGAGCGAATTCGGAGTTGCACTGGGATTGGGCGTGCTGAGTCTGTTCTCGCTCGAAGCGCTCAAGTCCCGCTGGTTTCGGGCCGGTTCGCCGGTATCCTGACTTTCACGGTGCCAGTCGGTCGCGATATCGGCATTGCCACTGGTGCGCGGGTTACGGGGTCCAGTGCCATTGGCGGATCTCGGGCAGATCCTCGCCGTGTTCGCGGATCCAGGCACCATGCCGCTCCATCGCCGCGGCGTATCGCGCAGTCGCTCCGGGCACCTCGGATGCGAAGCGCGGAATCCGGGAGGTGGCGTCGAGGGCGAGCTGGAAGCGATCGAGGTTGTTGAGTACGACCATGTCGAACGGCGTGGTTGTCGTGCCCTCTTCCTTGTAGCCTCGCACATGGATGTTGGAATGGTTGCAGCGTCGGTAAGTCAGTTTGTGGATCATCGACGGATAGCCGTGGAATGCGAAGACCACGGGTCGATCCCGCGTGAACATGGCATCGAACTCTGCATCGCTGAGTCCGTGGGGGTGCTCCAGTGGCGGCTGCAGCGACATCAGGTCCACCACGTTGACCAGGCGTACCCGGATATCCGGCAAGTCGCGTCGCAGCAGCATGACGGCAGCAAGCGCTTCCAGGGTCGGCACATCGCCTGCGCACGCCAGCACTACATCCGGGTCGCCGGCGTCATTGCTGGCCCAGTCCCAGATTCCGGCGCCGACGCGGCAGTGCCGGATTGCGGCGTCCACGTCGAGCCACTGCCAGGACAGTTGCTTGCCGGCGATGATGACGTTGACGTAGTTGCGGCTGCGCAGGCAGTGGTCGGCTACCGACAGCAGGCAGTTCGCGTCCGGCGGAAGATAGATGCGCACGATCGCCGACTTCTTGTTTGCAACATGATCGATGAAGCCCGGATCCTGGTGTGAGAAGCCGTTGTGGTCCTGTCGCCAGACATGCGAGGTCAGAAGGTAGTTCAGGGAAGCGATGGGTTCGCGCCAGGGGATGCGGTCGCTGGCCGTCAGCCACTTCGCATGCTGGTTCAGCATGGAATCGATGATATGGATGAAGGCCTCGTAGCATGAGAACAGGCCGTGCCTACCCGTCAGCAGATAGCCTTCGAGCCAGCCTTCGCACAGGTGCTCGCTGAGCACTTCCATGACCCGTCCGGTCGCGCTGAGATGCTCGTCGGCGTCGTTGGTCTCGGCCATCCAGGTTTTACCGGTGACAGAATAGACGGCGTCGAGCCGGTTCGAGGCCGTTTCGTCCGGACCAAAGATGCGGAAGTTGCTCGCGCCGAGGTTCAGCCGCATGACGTCGCGCAGGAATCCGCCGAGCACGCGGGTCGCCTCCGCCTGGGTGCGGCCGGCCTCGCGTACATTCACGGCCGCCTCGCGAAAGTCCGGCATCTTGAGCGGCCGCAGCACCAGGCCACCGTTGGCGTGGGGATTGCAACCCATGCGCCGCTCACCGGCGGGAGCAAGGCTTGCGAACTCTGCGCGAAACCCGCCGTTCTCGTCGAACAGCTCCGCAGGCTCGTAGCTGTGCAGCCAGTCAGCCAGTTGGGCAAGTTGTGCCGGTTGGCGACAGTCCGTGATCGGCACCTGGTGCGAACGCCAGGTTCCCTCCACCTGATGGCCGTCGACGCGCCTCGGGCCGGTCCAGCCCTTGGGCGTTCGCAGCACGATCATCGGCCAGCGAGGTCGCCGCGGCTGGGCGAACGGACCCGCGTTGCGAGCCGCTGCCTGGTACCCCCGGATGTCCCGGAGCGCGTGTTCGAGTGCTGCGGCAAGAGCGTGATGCACGACGACGGGATCATCTCCCTCCGCGAACAGCGGCTCGTAGCCGTAACCGTGCATCAACTCGACGAGCTCATGCCGTGGGATGCGCGCGAGTATCGTCGGGTTCGCGATCTTCCAGCCGTTCAGGTGCAGGATTGGCAAGACCGCGCCGTCACGCGCCGGATTCAGGAACTTGTTGGAATGCCAACTCGTCGCGAGCGCGCCCGTTTCAGCCTCGCCATCTCAGATGACGCAGGCCACGACCAGCCCGGGATTGTCGAACGCGGCGCCAAACGCGTGTGCGAGCGAGTAACCCAGTTCGCCACCTTCGTGGATCGAGCCCGGCGTCTCCGGTGAGACGTGACTCGGGATGCCGTGCGGCCAGGAGAACTGCCGAAACAGCTGCTTGAGGCCGGCGCGGTCCTGCGTGATCAGCGGGTAGTGTTCAGAGTAGCTGCCTTCGAGG
>JBIITU010000075.1:0-10737 GCA_044340335.1 Steroidobacteraceae bacterium | reverse complement strand
ACCGCAGTATTCCACACGCGGCGCGCCTGTCGCGCCGCTCCGGCGCTGCGTTGCGGTGCATGGGGCGCACCGCAACGCAGGCGGGAGCATGGTCGGCTAGAACTTGTAGCCGATGCGCAGACCGACCTGGCGCGGGTCGGCCGGGTAGATCGTGTAGGCCAGCACCGGCGGCGCCACCGGCGCTGCGATGAACGGGTCGCCATACGTCTGCGACGAGCGCACCGTGTCGTCGTCGAACAGGTTGTTGACGTACAGCAGCGCCGAGACCTTCTCGGTCGAGAGGCCGAGGTTCCAGTCGAACTGCGAATACCCCGGCAGCCACTGCAGGTTCTGCGCCGACAGGAAGCGGCGGCTGCGGCCTTGCGCGATCAGGCTCGACGTGAGGTCCCAGCCGTTCGCCAGCGTGGTGCGGAAGTCGAGCGTCGCCGTCAGTGCATTGCGCGCCGACTGCTCCATCTGCCGACCATTGTCGTTGACGAAGCAGACCGTCTGCGGGCCCACCTGGCCGACGCGGCAATTGCCCGAACCGCCGACCGCGAGCGCCGCGACCGTCGGCACTTCGGACTCGGTCAGGCGCGGATCGAGGTAGGTATAGGCCAGCGAGAACGTGAACAGATCGCTGACGCGCGCGTTGATCTCGAGCTCGAGGCCGTCGACCTTCGCCTCACCCTGGTTGACGACCAGCGTCGACGTGCCCTGCGGGCTGCGCAGGTCAGGCACCAGCAGCTGGTTGATGCGGTCCTCGTAGATCATGTGGAACACGGCGCCGTTGACGCGCAGACGGTTGTCCAGCCACGACGTCTTGAAACCCAGTTCGTAGTTCCACAGCACTTCGGGCTTGTACTTCGCATCGTTGACGTCGAGCACGACGCCGACGTTCAGGAAGCCGGCGGGTTTCACGCCCTTGCTGGCCGTCGCGTAGAACAGCGTGTCCTCGGTCGGCTCGTAGTTCAGCGTGACCTTGGGCGCGAAGAAGCTGGTTTCCGATTCCGGGCGGAACACCGACCCCGCAAACGTCGCGGGCAGGATCGTGCCGGTCGGCGTGATCGGCAGGCTCAGCGCGCGGCCGAACACGTATGAGAATTCTTCCTTGCTGTAGCGACCCTCGACGGCGAGTTCCCACTGGTCGTTGAAGCTGTACTCGCCGATCAGATACCCCGACAGGTGCTCGGTATCGCGCCGGTTCAGGTCACCCGCCAGTCGCCCGCGCTGCTGCAACTCACGCGCGACTGACCAACCGGCAGGCGCCAGCGGCGGCGCGCGGAAGAAGCCGCCGACGAAGATCGACGCATTGATACTCGAGTAGTCTTCCTTCCAGTACAGGCCACCCACGGCCCAGCGGAAGCGCTCGCCGTCAAAGTTGCCAAGGCGCAGTTCCTGGCTGAATTGCTTGACGTCGGTGTCGAGGTCGGTGATCTGGAACGCGTTCAGCGGTTCCGCCGTGCCCGACGTCGGCAGCGTGACGGTGCTCGGCGCTGCGCCGAAGAAATCGGCGTCGGCGCGGCTCAGCGTGTCGCCGGTCATGTAGCCCGTCCAGGACGACAGCGTCGCCCAGCCCAAGTCGATGTCGCCGACCAGGCTCGACACGAACGAGTTCAGGTCGCCGCCCTCGAACTCGCGACCCGTATAGGGATCGACCGACAACGCGATCGGATCGCCCGCGCGCACTTCGCCGAGCAGCGGGTAGGGGATGCTCGCCGGCATCGTCGTGCCCATGCCGGGCGCACCGAGCACGAGGCCGACGGCATTCGCCGGCAATTGCAGCACGGAGCGACGGTCCGCGAAACGCTGACCGAAGTAGTACGACGGTCGCACTTCGCCATCGTCATCGGAGTACGCGAGGCGCAGCGTGAAGTCGACGTCATCCGAGGGATTGAAGCGCAGCGCGCCGGCGATGCCCTTGGTTTCCCAGCCACCGATCGTGTTGCCGGTTACCGTGTTCTCGAAGAACCCGTCGAACTTCGAATACACGCCGTTGATGCGCAGCGCGAGCGCGTCGCCGAACGGAATGTTCACGGCACCGCGAACTTCGTAGAGCCCATCGGTTGCAACGTCGAGATTGATGCTGCCCGAGAACGCTTCGGTCGAGGGCTTCTTCGACACGTAGTTGATCGCACCACCGAACGCGACGCGACCATACAGCGCACTCTGCGGACCCTTGACGACCTCGATGCGCTCGACGTCGACGAGCTTGAGGTTCATCAGGTTCGAGCCGCCCGCAGTCGCAATCGACTCGGAGGAAATGTCGATGCCGTCGAGCAGGATGCCGATCGGCGGACGACCGCGCGTCGTTGGCAAGCCGCGGATGTTCGGCCGCGTATCCTGCGGCGCGAAACCCTTGTCGAAGCTGAGACCGGGCGTCAGGTTCGCGATGTCCTGCATGTTGCGGATGCCCTGTGCCTCGATCCTCTCGGCGGTGAAGGCCTGCACCGAGATCGGCACGTCCTGCAGCACCTCGACGCGGCGACGGGTGGATACGACCACCTCTTCCAGCCCTGCGCCCGCCGCTGCCGCGGCATCACCCTGCGCCTGTGCGGCGTCGCCGAGGGCAAACACGCCCAGTGCGGCAACGGCCGCAAGCGCACCCCGAGCGGCCCGCAACCGCTCCCGTTTGAAGCCTTCTGACATCTCATCCCCCTGGATCAACGAAGTGAACACCACGACCCGGCGCGCGACCCCTCGAACGCTCACCGTGGCCAGATCATCAACCAGTTACCCGCCAAGGCCCAATGCCGTCGGACAAACAAAATCCGAAATCTCGTTAGCGCGTCCGGCTCACTGCGCCGACGACCGCGTTTCGGTCAGGAACGCGGCGGCATCCCGCGCCGTCTCGTCCGGTTTCTCGAGCATCGGCAAGTGTCCGGCGCCGCGATACTGGATCAGCGTGACCGGCGCGTTCGTCAGCAGCGCGGCTACGTCGGTGCCGATCTTCTCCGGCAGCACGACGCCATCCGCCCCCCACTGCAGCAACAGCGGGCGGCGCAGGCGCGCATACAGCGCCTTGATGTCGGTGCTGTCCCAGAAGCGGTACTGCGCCTGGATGTAGATCGACTCGTTTGCCCGCGCGCCGACGCGGTTGTTGAGCTTCCAGTAGCGATCGATCAGCGCGTCGTCGATGACCGCATCGTTCGCGATGATGTCGCGCAGGAACGCCTCATAGAACGCGCGTGACTGCACCGGCGCCGTGGCGCGATCTGCGGTGGCCGCCGCGATCAGCGCCGGCGAAGGCGTGCGCGCTGGCGGCCGCCCGGCCGGCAGCGTCGAGACCACGAGGCGATCGACGCGCTGCGGGTTGTCGATCGCGAACAGCACGGCCACGAGCGCGCCATTCGACGTGCCGCCGATGTGCACGCGCGCCAGGCCCAGGTGGTCGAGGAAGCGCCCGAGCAGCGCAGCAGCGCGCTGCGAGCTGTAGAGGTTCTCGGGGTCCGGCCCCGACAGGCCATAAGGCGCAAAATCGAGCCGCACGATGCGGAAGCGATCGCGCAGCCGTTCGACCCAGGCGTCCCACATGTGCAGGCTGCCCAAGTGGCCGTTGATCAGCACCAGCGTCGGGCCGCGGCCTTCGTCGCGATAGTGGATGCGCACGCCGTCGATCGTCACGAACATCGAAGGGCGCGCTGCGTACTCGGCGATCAGCTCGGCGTCCGAGATCAGGCGGTTCGCAGGTGTAGCCACGGCAGCGCCGCAGGCGAGTACGAGGAGCATTGCGCAACGGGTCAGTATCTTCATACGCTGGACCCTAACGCAGACTCACGCGGAACAGAAGAACCCCACATGCCACATGCCGTCGTTACGGGCGCCTCGCAAGGTCTCGGCCGCGCGCTGCTCGATGCCTTCCTCGAACAGGGCTGGCAAGTCAGTTTCTGTGCCCGCCGCGCCGAACGCGTTGCCGCGATCTGCGCGGAGCTTGCGGCTGCCGGACATGCCGCTCGCGTGCTCGGCGTTGCAGCCGACATCACGGACGCGGCCGACCTCGAGCGCTTCACGACCGCGCTGACGCCGCGCTTCGGCGCCGTCACCACCTGGATCAACAACGCCGGCTATGCGCGCGGCGGCAGCCGCTTCTGCGACCTGCCGCCAGCCGAGTTCGACCGCATGCTGACGACCAACCTCGCCGGCACGGCGGCCGCGAGCCGCGCGGCGCTGGCGCTGCTGCGCGCCCAGGGCAGCGGCGCGCTCTACAACGTGGTCGGCGCCGGCGCCGACGGTGCCTACGTGCCAGGCATGGTCGGCTACGGCACGACCAAGGTGGCGTTGCAGTACCTGACGGACGGGCTCGCGCGCGAACACGAAGGCACGGGCGTGCTCGTCGGCAGCATCAGCCCGGGCCTCGTGCTGACCGAGGCCGTCACGCGCAACATGGCGCTGATTCCGCCGGCGTTGCGCGCGCCGCGCATCGCTTACATGAACATCATCGCTGAGCTGCCGATCACGAGCGCGCGCTGGATCGTCGCCGAAACCACGCGCAACCAGCGCAATGGCGTGCGGCTGAACTGGCTGACCAAGCAGCGCCTGCTGTGGCGCAAGCTGACGGCGCGGATCGCGCCGCGCGACGTCGTCGCGCAGAGCGGCATCGCCTGAAGCTTGCCCGACGGCGAGCCAGGCTCAGCCGATATCGGCCTGGGCCTTCAGGCCCTCGACCGTGTAGCTCGTCATGTGCGGCGCGCCGGCGACGCGCTCGACCAGCGCCTTGCGCTCGCGCTCAAGCTCCGTGGCGAGCTCGCCCGCAGGCACGAACTCGTGGATCTCCTGACGCTGCAGCACCTGCTTCTGCTCGAGCAGGTGTTCGAGCACCGTGACGCGATCGCGCAGGATCCACAGTTCCGCCATCAGCTCGCTGTTCATCCGCACGAGGTCATCGAGCTCTTTCTGGCCGAGGTAAGGGCGCTCAGGACGTTCGACGGTACGCATGGACAGACTCCGCTCAGGCCGGCTTGCGGCCGCGCGTGACCCACGGGTAGCCACGCTTCTCGAGCGTGTACTCCTCGACGTCGACGAAGCCCGCGTCGCGCATCATCTGGCCGAAGTTCGCGCTCGACGACGCGCTGAAGTAAGGCTCGGCGCGGTTGTCGGTGTCCCAGTCCAGCACCACGGCCTGCAGCGGCGCGACGCCGCGGAACGGCGGCGGATCGTTGATGACCATCTCGCCGCCCGGCGTCAGGATGCGGAACATCTCGCTGATCACCTTCTCGGTGATCGCCGGCGGCATCTCGTGATGCAGCGCGTAGGAGATCACGCCGTCGACGCTGTTGTCGGCCTCGGCGACGTTGCAGGCATCTTCCTGCCGGAACGTGATGTTGAGCCCCATCATTTCGCTGATGAAGTGCCCGTTCTTCAGCAACGCGGGCGACAGATCGCCGCCAATCAGTTCCGCATTCGGAAACTGCTGCCGGCACACCGACAGCGTGTTCGCGCCACCGCAGCCCGGCTCATAAATGCGCTTCATGTCACGCTTGCGGAACTGCTCGACGACGCGCGAACGCTGCGAGCGGATGTCACCACCGGAGTCGACCGCGGCATAGCCGCCGAGCGCGAACACGTAAGGGCCGATGCCCGCCATGAACATCGGCATCGCGAGGTCGTAGGTGTCCCAGCCGCCCGGCTCGAGGTGCCACTCGATGCCGTCATACCAGCTCGGCATCTCGAGGTTCGGGTTCAGCTGCAGGCGCGAAGTGTCTTTCGGCGCCTTGGCCGCGGTGATGGCTTGCCACTGCGTGCGGCGCGCCTCGACGGCCGGAATCGCGCGCAGGTAGTTCTGCTCGGCGACCCAGCGCTGGTAGAAGCGGTTGTAGCGATACGCCTTCGAACGCTCGGCGACGTCGCGGGCGCGACCGATGCGGTCCTGCCAGACATGCGGGCGCGCGTCGGACTTGAACTCCTGCTCGAACGCTGCGGCTTCGGGCTGCGCGGCGAAGTCGGCCTCGGCTGCATCGCGCAGCTGCGTGCTGGCGAACTGCTGCAGGGAACCGAGGAACTGCAGGCCGGCGCGGCCACGCTGCTTCAATGTGATCATTTCGCACTCCCGCGAGCATCGAGCTCGCTCCAGAACTGGCTCACCGCGGCATTCAGCTGCTGTGGCGACTCCAGCGGCAACAGACGTCCCGCCGACTCTATCCTGACCACCCGGGCATCCGGAAGCTGGCCTGCCAGCCGCTCCGCGCCCTGGACCGTCAGCACCGAATCGCCACGCCCGACCGGAATCATGACCGGCAGCTTCAGCGCGCCCGGCAACGACGCCGAACCGCCGAATTCTGTCGTATTGAAGAACGCGACCAGCGACTCGTACGGCGTCTGCTCGATCATCGTCTTGTAGCGGGCGCGCGCCATCAGGCTGGCCTCCGGCGCGACAATGTACTCGTTGAAGCGGCGGAACAGCGCGTCCTTGCCCTCGATGACGACATTCCGGGCGTTCTCGGCCCGGTAGCGCGCGGTCGCGGCATCCAGCACCCCGGACCCGCCGAAGCCCGTGCTGATCAGCACCATCGAGCGGAAGCGGGCCGGGTTCTTGAGGTAGGCAGCCGCGGCGATGTTGCCGCCGGCGCTGAGCGCCACGACGTCGACCGGACCCTTGACGCCGACGCGGTCCAGGAACTCGAGCAGCTCATCGGCGTAGGCCTGCTGGTTGACCTTGTCGCCGCGCAGCGGCGACGAAAAGCCGAAACCCGAGAAATCGGGTGCGAGGCAGCGTCGCGCTTCGCACAGGTTGCCGAGTTGGTCGAGCCACAGCCGCGAGTCGATCAGCAGCGCGTGCACGAACACGACCGGGCGGCCCGTGGTGCCCTGGCCCGCATGACGATAAAAGATCGTCGCATCGGCCAGATCCACCGTCGCCGTGCGCACGGGCGGCGCCGCCTGCGCCGCGGTCGACAGCAGCGTTACGGCGCTGAGCAGCGCCAGCGACAGCGCGCGAATCGGGTTCTTCGGAAGCTTCATCGATCTGCTCTCCAGGCCGCGATGCGGTCGGCAATGTTGCGCGCGACATTCGCATGGAACAGCGCGACGTCCGCCAGATGATAGTTCCCAGGCACCAGCGCCAGCGCGCTGAACGGCAGCGGCGGCTCCGGCGCGGCCAGCAGCGCGCCATCAACGCAGCGCGCGTCGACGAGGCCCGGCACCGGCGGCAACAACTCGCGGCGCTGCGGATCAAACGCCGTTGCGCCGAGGTTCTGCCCCGCGGATACCGCAACCTCATCGGCGCGCCAGCTCAGCGGATTCGTGCACTGGATCGCCTGGGTGCCGCCCGCCTGCATGATCGCCGCGAAGCGCGCGCGCGAGCCGGCGCGCCACTGCGCAAGACCCGTGAAGCGGTCCGTGAACGTCGACCAGCTCGCGATGCAGCGGGTCTGCGTGGGCGTACTACAGGCGCCGACGTGGCGCAGCGTCTGGCCATACAGCGCCATCGGCACCGGGATGCCGACGACGTACGCCGCGACGAGGCGCTTCCGCAGCGCCGGATCACGCTCGATGACGTCGGTGACCAGCGTCTGCGTGTGCAGCGCGCCCTGGCTGTGACCCAGGATCACGAACGGCCGGTCGCCGATCTCCGCGAGGAACTGCCGAAACGCCGCGCGCACGTCGAGGAAGGCGAGGTCGTAGGCCTGCGGCGTGTTGCCGAGCGCGAGCAGCGACGCCTGCCGGTAGCGCGGCGCCCACCAGTCGCAGCAGCCTTCGAACACCGAGCCCTGCCCCGCGACGACGGCGTCGACACCCGGCACGACGTCGGGCGCATCGTGCGGCGCGTTCCACCAGTCGCGGCCGCCATACGTCGTGTGGTGGATGTAGAACGCAGCGGGCTTCGCAGTCGCGCCGGATGGCGTCGCATTCACCGCCGGGCGTCGCGCCCAGCTCGAGGCCTGCGTGTAGTCCGGCGCCGGCGGCGCGGCCAGCGCACTGAATGCCGGCGACTTGCCGGGCGCAGGCGCCGCAGCAGCAATTAGCCCATTCAGGAACGCGGCATCGTCCCATTCCATCCGCACTTCGCCTTGCCGCACGACGACGAGTTCGCGGCTCGGCACGACATACACACGTTGCCCGCCGCGACCTTCGAGATAGAACACGTCGTCGACCACGAATGGCGCCGACATCGGCAGGCCGCGCGTCGGGTTGCGACTGTCCATCATGCGCACGCGCGAATACGGACTGCCGCGCCAGATCTGCTGCATCGCGAAGTTCGGTGCGAGCGACGACGGCGTCGTCAGTTGCACGAAGGCGTCGAGCGGCAGCAACGGCCGGCCGTCGTGGCTGCCGTGGCGCGACAGCATCAGGCCGATGCGCAGCCAGTCGCGCGGCCGCGCCTGCAGGCAGCAGAACACCTGCGCATTGCCGCCGGGCCGGTCGAGCCGCACGCGCGCCTCGCCGCCACCGAGCGGCTGCCACAGACGCGCGCGCAGGTAATCGGCATAGCGCTGGCCGGTGGCGCGCTCCAGCACGAACTGCAGCAACTGCGTCGCCGCGTAGTGGGAGCGGAAGTGCTCGCCCGGCGCCGACTCGCGCGGCAGCGCAAAGAGATAATCCTCGATGCGGCTCGTGATGAACATCTGGTAACCGGGGTTGCCCCAGGCTTCCTCGTAGCGCGGTTCGCCGAGCCCCGTCTGCATGTACAGCACGTCGCGCACCGTGATCGCGCCGCGCGGATCGCGGCGCCAGCGCGGAATGAAGCGCGACAGCGGATCATCGAGAGAAAGCTTGCCGTCGGCGACCGCTGCCATCGTCAGGATCGCCGCGAGCGGCTTGTGCAGCGACTGCGAATCGAGCAGCCGATCGGGGCCGAAGCCTTCCTGGTAATACTCGCGCTGGATAACGCCGCGGTGCGCGACGATCAGGCCATAGCTATTGAGGCTCGCCGCGTAGCGCTGCGCCTCGTCGAGCGCAGCCGCGGGCAGCGTGCGCTCGGCCTCGCCGGCCACACGCAGCGGCGCGCCCTCGCCCGTACCGATAGCCACCGTCGGGCTGAACCAGTCGACCGCGGCAACCGGCTCTTTCGGTGAGTTCTGATAGCGCTCCCAGGCGCGTGGATCGCTGCGCTGCGTGGGTACGGGAACCACCGGCGCCTTCAGCGACGCCGCGTCGGCAGCGCCGCCCGGCGGCGCGGCGAAGAGGAGCCCGACCGCGAGCAGCGCTGACGCGAACCTCATGGCTTGCGCTGCTCCTTGAGGATGCGCTTGTAGTCGGCGATGTCGTCGTAGAACGGACCCCAGTTCTTGATGTCGAGCACCTGCGGCGTGAAGCGCTCGAGGCTCTTCAGGATTTCCTTGGGCAGCGCCTCAGGTCCCGAGATCTTGCGACCGACGCCACGGCCGAACGTGCGGCCTGGTCGACCGCCCATGCCCATCCACGGTGCCCACGAGACGAGATTCGTCAGCGTGATATTGGTCGGCGCGCTCGCGACGCCCGGATCGACGATGGTCTCGATCGGGCTCATGTGCGAGTAGTGCGAGTCCCAGTGGAACAGCTTGCCCGGGCTTTCCTTCGGGAACTGCTCGGGCTGGAACGGCGATGGGAACACGAACGCCGAGCGCGTGTTCGCGACCAGCGTGTCTTCGATCGTCTCGACCATCATCGGGCGCGGCTTCACGGTGGTCTCGGCGCCGGCAATGATGCCGTCGACGCCGAACTCGACGTTCAGCGGACCAGCGCGGAACTGGTGCACCTCGCGCCGCTCCTTCGTGAACGGGTTGTCCCATTCCGTCAGCGGTTCATAAGAGTCGAACACCGTGTAGGGACCGGCCTCGAAGACCTGCACCGCATGGTTGCCGTTCGGCAACTTGCGCCAGACGTTGACCGAGTAGTTGTTCAGCGAGAAGAACGGCACCAGGTTGCCGCCGTTGTCGTAGCCCCAGATGTGCAGGCGCACGAACGTATGCACCGGGCCATCCTCGAGCGAGCCGCGCATCTTGACCTGCGCCTTGAAGCGCTCCTGCGGATCGTTGAAGTCGATGTTGCCGACCGGCCTGGTCTTGGCTTTCGCATCGAGTTCGGTCGAGGCCAGCAGCGAGCCAGCCAGGATGCCAAGGCCAGCGCCTGCAGACAGCAGGCTGCGACGGGTGGTCGTGTCGTTCAAGTTCGTTCCTCCGGCGCGGACGGTGCGCACGCGGACCGAAACTACACCAAGGCCCACGTGCTTGCATCGGACGGGTGGCCGCGCGCCGGTCACTGTTGCAAAGCGTGGCGGCCTTGCGCCTCGCGTCCCGATCGGCTCAACTAGCGAGCGATTCAGGGGGCATGATGACCAGCAGCAGCGCGATCCCGGCCGCGTCCGGAATTCCGGATACGCCGAGCATTCCTTTTGGCCTGCGTGCCTCGTGGGGCATCGGCTCGTTCGGCACCATCACGTATCTGAACGTCGTCACCGCGCTGGTGATGGTCTACCTGACGACGATCATGAAGGTCGAGCCCGGCACGGCCGGCGCCATCGTGTTCGCCGCGCGACTGGTCGATGCATTGCTCGACCCTGTCATGGGCTGGGTCACCGACCGCACGAATACATCCATGGGGCGTCGCCGGCCGTGGCTGCTCGCCGGCGCCATCATCTGCGGCCTCGGCCTGCCGCTGGTGTACTCGCAGCACAATCTCGAACTCGGCGTCGGCGCGTCGCTGACTGCCCTGATCGTGCTGGTCTTCTATTCGATCGGCTTCACGATGTTCAACGTGCCCTACCTGACGATGCCGGTCGAAATGACCAGCGATCGCCTGCAGCGGCTCGGGCTGATGGGCTATCGCTTGGTCTTCATGATG
>JBIITU010000458.1:0-2640 GCA_044340335.1 Steroidobacteraceae bacterium | reverse complement strand
CACATGCGCCAAAGCTGGACCTTCTGTTTGTCAGTAAGCCCAGGTCTTCCTTCCTTCAGCATGTGCATCACCTCTCTCTGCAGCAGTTATGCGCTAAAGGTGTTGCGCTGACCAGTTGAGCCCACCAACAAAACTCGATCGAATCTCGGGCTCCTCAGCGCTTGCGCCCTCGTTCACGATGTGCCGATGAAACCGCACATCACACCGCGATTCATCCGCCTGCGAGACGCTCCGCACTTCTTCGGCATGGACAAGAACCGCTTCAATGCCGAGGTGCGACCGTTCCTGCGCGAGATCCGGATCGGCCGCCAGGGCCGCGCGTTCGACCGACTTGAAATGGAAGCCGCCGCCGACGACTATCTCGCTCGCAACGGGCGTCCCGCGGCCGAAAGGAGCAGGCCATGGGAAAGCACCACACGCCAGGACTCGTCAATCGAGGCGGGTTCTGGCACATCGACAAGATCGTCCGAGGAGTACGCATTTGCGAGAGCACTGGAACGCGTGAGCTCCGGCAGGCTCGGGAGATCCTCGCGCAGCGCATCGAGAACACGCGCCGCGCAGCCATCTTCGGTGAGCGACCCGACCACACGTTCCGCGCGGCGGCCACGAAGTACCTCGAAGACCACCCCGACCAGCGCAGCGTGATCCGCGGCGCCTGGCATCTGCAACAGCTCGACCCGTACATCGGTGCGACGCCGCTGCGGAAGATCCACCAGGGGACGCTCTCGAAGTACATCTCGGACCGGCGCGCAGCGGGGAAGAAGACCAAGTCCATCAATCACGGCCTGGCGACGGTGCGTCGCATCCTGAACCTGGCTGCGAACGAGTGGGTCGACGCACAAGGTCTGACGTGGCTGGACCGGCCGCCGAAGATCAAGCTGCTGCCGGTCACGGATGGACGCGATCCCTACCCCATCAACGACGCGGAACAGTCCGCGCTGTTGCAGGAGCTCGCACCGCATCTCGCCCGGATGGTCCTGTTCAAAGTGAACACGGGTTGCCGTGAACAGGAGGTGTGCAGACTGAAATGGGAGTGGGAAGTGGCGGTGCCGGAACTGGCGACCTCCGTCTTCATCATCCCGGGCCAGCACGTGAAGAACCGCGAGGATCGCCTCGTCGTTCTGAACCGCGTGGCGCGCTCCGTCATCGACGAGGTGCGGGGCCTGCATCCGACGCACGTGTTCACGTGCAACGGTGCGCCGGTGACGAAGATCTACAACTCGGGCTGGAAGTGCGCGCGCGAGCGCGCGGCGGATCGGCTCGAGAAGGAGACAGGACAGCCGGCGCCGTGGGGCTTTCGCAACCTGCGCGTGCACGATCTGAAGCACACCTTCGGGCGGCGACTCCGTTCAGCGGGTGTGAGCTTCGAGGACCGGCAGGATCTGCTGGGTCACCGCAGCAGCCGGATCACCACGCACTACTCGCAGGCCGAACTCGAGAACCTGATCGCTGCGGCGGAGAGGGTCTGCGAGCAAAAGTCCCGCAAAAGTCCCGCACTCGTGCTGCTGCGAAAGAAGGTTGGGCCGGCGCGAGGCCTAACTGGCTGAAAAGCTTGGGGATTTATGGCGCGCCCGAAGAGATTCGAACTCCTGACCTCATGGTTCGTAGCCATGCGCTCTATCCAACTGAGCTACGGGCGCGTCGTTGGCGAAAAAGCCTTGCAGATCAAGGCTTAAGAGCAGTCCCGAGACCCTGCAGGCCGGCGGGAGCCGCGTAGTGTACACAGATTCGCGGCGTCTGTGAAAAGGCAGCCGTTTCAGCTGCCGCAGCGGGCTGCCGTGGCTGAACGCTACACTTCCCCCCGTTCTAAAGGCGGGGGACGGATTATGGCCGAATCGCATCGATTGAATCGGCGCGCGCTGCTGGCGCGCGGCGCTGTCGCACTCGCCGGCGCGGCTGCAACCCAGGCGCTGGCGCAACCGTCGCCGCCGCTCCCCGCAACGACACCACCGGCAACCCCCAAACCGCTACCCGCCTACGTCGCCTGGAAGCGCGCGGATGCACTGATCGTGCACACCGCGAGCACGATCGAAACGCGTCGCGAGGCCTTCGGCAGCAGCGTGATCACGCCGGTCGAGCACCTGTACGTGCGCAACAACTTGCCGGCGCCGGACGCTTCGATCGTCGCGGATCCGGATGCCTGGATGCTCTCGGTCGAAGGTGTTCGCGAGCCGCGCGAACTCGCGCTGCGCGAGTTGCGCACGCTGGGGCTCGAAGTGTTGCCGATGGTGCTGCAATGCTCGGGCAACGGCCGCGGCTACTTCCCGAACAAACCCAGTGGCACACCGTGGCAGGTTGGCGCGGCAGGTTGCGTGATCTGGGCTGGCGTGCCGTTGCGGCGCGTCGTCGAGCTGCTCGGGGGTCCCGCCGCGGGCGCGCGCTTCATTACGGGCGCAGGTGGCGAGTCGCTGCCTGCAGGCATCGATCCGGATTCTGTCCGCGTCGAGCGCTCGGTGCCGATCAGCGCGCTGCCTGACGCGATGCTCGCCTGGGAACTGAACGGCGCGCCAATCCCGCTCGCGCATGGCGGCCCGTTGCGACTGATCCTGCCAGGCTATTCGGGCGTCAACCAGATCAAGTACCTGCGCCGACTGTCGCTCACCGCAGAAGAATCCCGCGCGCGCATCATGTCGCACGGCT
>JBIITU010000457.1:0-2645 GCA_044340335.1 Steroidobacteraceae bacterium | reverse complement strand
CTGTGTCGATAGCCGTGCTCACAATGTGCCCACGAACTCGACCAGCATCCGGTTGAATCGGTCCGGCTCGTCTCTGAACAGCATGTGCCCACAACCCGAGAAATTCTCTAGCCTCACCGAGTTGACCGTGTCCCGGATGTGCTGCGCTTGGGGTTCCATCATGTCGTGGTACGCGTACAGCATCGGCCGCTTGCAGCGACGGAGTATCTCCGTGTAGTCGGAGAACATGTAGTCCAGCAGAAGCGAGTAGGCACCCGCTGGGAGCATTGAAGCAGATTCGACCGAGAGTGCGTTGCGGTCGGCGGCGGACGCCCTGGGCCCGGTGACCGAGTGCATGAAGGCCTCTGTCCACGCTGCGCGATCGCGTAGCAGCGGTCGGACGCTGGCGTAGCCTGGCGCCCAGTGTTCCGGCGGGAGCCGTACGAACCCATCGACGAGTACCAGCCCGGCGATACGGTCGCCCGCGAACTCTACCGCGCACGTCAGCACCTCGGTTACGGCCATCGACCAGCCGACGAGGACGCACTGCTGCAGTTCAAGGTGCTCCAGCAGCTCGTGAATGTCCCGGGCGCGACGCTCGCAGTACTGGCCCGACTCGGTACGCTGCGACAGACCCTGGCCTCGCGGGTCCAGCGCCACCAGTCGATGCCCGGTGATGCCGGACAGCTGCAGATCCCAGGTGGACGCGGGCATCGACCAGCCCGGGACGAGGACGATGGCTGGGCCGGCGCCTTCGTCCCGGTACATCAGGCGACATCCATCCGAAGTATTAAAGACGATCGGGTCAGGCACTGGTCGAACCTCCTCTGTTGGGCGCGTTGTCGAGTACAAGGCGCGCCATGTCATCCGGCAACGCGATTCCGAACACCTGGGCTACAAACGACAGAGATGCTTCGAGCGTGCGAACGAGCGAATCGCGCCGCCTGAATCCGTGGCCTTCACCTTCGAACAGGACGTACGCACAGGGAACGCCCTTGTTCCGTACCGCCTCCATGACCTGCTCCGACTGGGAGGGCGGGACCACGCGGTCGTCGCTGCCCTGTAGTGTGAGGAGAGGCACGCGGATGCCGTCCAGGCACTGCAGCGGCGAGCGCCGACGTAAAAGGTCCGGGTCGGCGTCCCAGTCCCCGATCAATGAGCGCAGATAGTGGCGTTCGAATTTGTGGGTCGTGCGAACCATGGTCGCAACGTCACTGACGCCGAACAGGTTGATGCCGGCCGTGAACGCGTCGTAGAACGCGAGCGCTGCCAGTGTCGTGTAGCCGCCGGCACTGGCGCCGGTGATAATCGCGCGAGACGCGTCCACGAGCCCGAGCGCGGCGGCATGCCGCAACGATGCGACCGCATCTTCGACATCAATCTCGCCCCAGTGTCCGTACAACCGGTGCCGGTACGCACGCCCGCGCCCCGAACTGCCGCGATAGTTCACGTCGAGCACGGCAAATCCGCGGCTCGTCCAGAACTGCCGACTCAGCGAGTAGCCGCTGTGGCTCGCAGCGGTGGGGCCACCGTGAAACTGGACGACGACGGCAGGGCGTTCGCCCGCGATCGGAACGTACTTGTTGCTAGCGGGCGGGTAGTACCACGCGTAGCAGATCTCGTCCTCCGTGGCGCTTCGGGACGGCGGAATCGGTACGATCAGCTGAACAGCGCGGGAGATGGCCTCGGACGTCGCGGCCGTCGCAAGCGCAATCGGTACCCGAGGCGACAACGTGCCGCCGGTGTATTCGCAGAGCCCACCGCGACCGTCCCAATCAAGGCTGATCGCAAAGGCGCGGCCCGCTACCGTTACAACGGATGAGAGCAGCCCGTAGCGTTCGCTGCGATCTAGAAGAGCGCCGGTCGCAAGGTCTAAGGTCGACAGACGCCAGTAGCCGGACTCCGTGTATGCAGCGACCACGCGATCTGCGTCGAGGAAGGCATAGTGGCTTGCGCCCCTGAACCACGATGGCGCGCCAATTTCGGCCTTGAGCGAGCTCACGCGGGTTCCTGCGGCGTTCGCGCGGTCCCAGCGGTGGAGGTTCCACCAGCCGTCGGCATCACCGAGGTAGTACAGCGTGCTGTTAGGGGCGAATCGCGGCTGCATCCTGGCCTGCGCAATGGGCGACGACTCAGTCTTCATGTCTGAGAGTGAGCCGTCAGCCGCAAATCTTGCGCAATGGAGGTTCGTGCGATCCCACGGCATGTGCGGGTGGTCCCACGAGATCCACGCCAGCTCCAGCCCATCGGGTGACAGCTGGGGGCTGGCGAGAAAGTCCGGGCCTTCGAAAAGAACGGTCGTCGCGCCGGTGGCGAGATCGACGGCCACGATCTGGGAGCGCTCCTCGGGCAGGTGCGCGGGTACGCCCTCGAAGCACTCGCGGAGTGCGATCAATCGACTCCTGTGCGTATCCATGAGCAGCTCCGCGTGCCGCCACGGCCCCTGGGGCGTGAGCGCGCGGGGTTCGCCATCCGCAGAATTGTTGCAGTAGATCCTGCCGTCTGCGAAGTGCACGAACCAGACCGCGTCCTCGGCGGCTACGTAAGCGCCGCCGCCGTACTCGAAAACCCGCGTGCGCACGTCCCACGGCGCCGGCACGACTACGGCTGGATCGTCACGCAGGTTCCAACGTAGCAGCGCATTCCGGCCGTGCTCGGCGGGGCGC
>JBIITU010000455.1:0-2654 GCA_044340335.1 Steroidobacteraceae bacterium | reverse complement strand
GGTCTTCGGGGCAGCCAGAATGCACCCGGAGATTCACTAGCATGTCCAGCCGCCGTCATTGCCGCGTCCCCGCCGCCGACCCCGCACCGGCCCCTGCCGCGGCGCGCGCCGCGCTGTTGCTGTTGGCCATGGCCGCCGGCGCCACGCTGCTGCTGCCGGGCATTGCACGGGCCCAGACAGCCACGATCGATGTCGTCGTCACCGAGGCCGGCGCGCCGGTCGCCGAGCGCGAACTCGAACTGCGCGATATCGCCAGCGGGCGGCGCGTCGCGCTGCGCACCAATGCGCAGGGTGTGGCGCGCAGCGCCGCGCTGCCGGCGGCGGGCGAGTACGAGGTCTGGATCGACGGCGAGCGCCGGCTGGCCGCGCAGACGCTGCGCAGCAACGAAGCGCGCACGCTGGCGATCGACCTTGCGGCGCTGGCCGAGGTGCGCGTGCAGGCGCGCCGCGCGCCGATTGCGATCAACGCCGCGAATGCCGAGGTCTCGGCCGCGCTGTCGGCGCGTGAGATCTCGCAGCTGCCGATCGAAGCGCGCGACCTGGTGCGCGCGCTGGTGCGGCTGCCGAATGTCGTCGCGTCCACCGGCTTCTACCCCGAAGCGCCCGGGATCGCGATCAATGGCGCCAACGGACTGTATGCGCAGTACCTGATCGACGGCCTCGACAACAACGAGAACTTCCTCGGCGGCCAGAAGTTTCCGATCTCGAGCGGCGCGGCGCGCGATGTCGCGGTGCTGGCGTCGTCGTACTCGGTCGAGTACGGCCGCACCGGCAACGGCGTCGTCAACGTGACCTCGCGCAGCGGCGGCAACGAACTCGCCGGAGAGTTCTTCTACCTGATGCGCCCGGGCCAGCCGCTGGATTCATCATCGCCCTACCCGCTGCGCGACCTCACTGGCAATACCCTGCGCGACGGCTTCCAGCGCGACCAGTACGGCTTCGGGCTGGGCGGCGCGCTGCAGCCGGATCGCACGTTCTTCCACGTGAACGCGGAATACACGCGCGATCGCAAGGACAACAGCCTCGTCTCGCCCGCACTCGGCGTTGCCGCAACGGTGCCAGGCGAGAACACCAGCCTGCTGCTGTCGGCCAAACTCGACCATGTGCTCAGCGAGGCGTGGCGCGTCGCGCTGCGTATGAACGCCGGCGATGTCACGATCGAACGCCAGGGCGGCGGTCTCGATGGCGGCACGCTCTTCCCGTCGGCCGGCTCGTCGCAGGATCGGCGCTCGCTGCTGGTCGCGGCGTCGGCGCTGTACGCGGCGGATGGCTTCACCGCGCAGACGCAGCTTGCTGCGAGCCGTTTCCGCTGGGACTACGGCCGCGCGCTCGGCGGCCCGGGCCCGCAGGTCGTCGTCGAAGATGCCAGCGGCCTGACCGCCGCCGTGCTCGGCCATCCGGGTTTCGTGTTCAACGATCTCGAGCGCAGCCTGCAGTTGCAGCAGAAGTTCAGCCTCGAGCGCGGCCGGCATGCCTGGAAGTTCGGCGTCGACGTGCTGCGCTCGGAGTTCGAACTCGCCGGCGGCGGCAACGCCAACGGCAACTATCGCGTGCGGCTGACGCCGGCGGAACTCGCGGCCGTGCGTGCGCTCGGGCGCGGCGCGGCGCTGACGCCCGCCGACATCCCGACCACCGCGACGGTGCTCGACTACGGCGTCGAGCTGCGACCCGCGACTTTCGGCGAAACGCAGACGCAGTACGCGTTGTACGTCGAAGACCAGATCACGCTGTCCCCGACGCTGACGACCACGCTCGGGCTGCGCTGGGATTACGACACGCTGACGCGCGCCGGCGCCGGCTCAGGTGACACCGACAACATCGCGCCGCGATTCGCGGTGAACTGGCGCTTCGCGCAAGATTGGTCGCTGCGCGGCGGTGTCGGCCTGTTCTACGAGAAGATCGCCTACACGATCGCCTCCGATGCCCTGCAGCAGAACACGACGGCGGCAGCCTTTCGCGGCCAGCTGGCGGCGCTGGTCGCGGCTGGTCGCCTGCCGGCATCTACCGATTTCGAGCGCGTGACCTTCGACGGCAACCTGGTCGTGAATCCGGCCTGCCCCGGCGGCTACCTGAATTGCCCGACGCCGGCGACCGCCGCCAACCTGCGCGCGACGGCGTTCTCGAACGAGCGCCGCATCCGCAATCCCAACGGCCTCGACAGCCCCTATGCGGTGCAGTCGTCGCTGGGCCTGCAGTGGCAGGTCAGCGATGCGTGGCGCGCCGGCGCGGACCTGATCGCAACGGAAGGTCGGCGCCTGCTGCGGCTGCGCGACCTGAACGCGCCGGTACCCTTTGCGCCCAACCTCGCGAACCTGACGCCCGCCAACATCGCGACGCTGCGTGCGCTGCCCGACGACGCCGCGCGCGTCGTGCTCGCGCAGAACCTTGGCCTCGTGCGCTCACAAACCGCCGCCGATGCCACCCGGCCGGTCGCGCCGATCGCTGGCGGCGCGCGCCAGATCGTCATGACGGAAACTGCCGGTGTGTCGCGCTATCGCGCGCTGAACCTGTCGCTGGAGCGCGCCCGCGCGCAGACGGGTGACGGCGCGTTCGAATATGGCCTGCGCCTGTCGTACACCCTGGCACGGCTCGACAACGACACCGACGACCTGAACTTCCGCGCGTCGAATTCGAACGAGTTTGCCGCGGAGTGG
>JBIITU010000456.1:0-2654 GCA_044340335.1 Steroidobacteraceae bacterium | reverse complement strand
GAGTTGCGCGAGCGGCAGATAGGCCGAACGCCGCGGCGGCAGCACGGCAGCGCACACGGCCTGCAGCAGATGGCTGCGACCGCTGCCGTCAGCGCCCCAGACCCAGCAGACACCGGCGCCGCCGGCAGCCAGGCTGCGCAGGCGCTCGAGCAGTTGGGCGTTCTCGCCGGTGACGAAGCTGTCGAACGTGGCGCGCTCGCGCAGCCGCACCTCGAGCGGAAGCTGCCGCATCGTCAGCGACCGGCCGGCAGCCACCACGCCCGCTGCACGAACAGGCGCAGGTAGTCCGCGCCCGACAGCACCGTGGTGACGAAGGTCGCCAGCACCAGGAAATCGAACAACTCGCGCGCCGGCAGCTGCCAGCCCGCGAACGCGATCGCGAGCAGCAGCACGGCGATCTGCAGCGCGGTGTTGATCTTGGAGATGATCGTCGGCCGGCCGTTCAGCGGCCCGAACCACAGGCGGTAGACCAGCGCGCCGGCGCCGATCACGACATCGCGCGCGATCGCGGCCGCCGCCAGCCACCATGGCACGAGCGCGAGCCATGAGGCGGCCACGAACATGCTGACCAGCAGCAGTTTGTCCGCCAGCGGATCGAGGAAGCGGCCGAGGGCCGAGGTCCAGTTGTAGCGCTTGGCAAGAAACCCATCGAGTCCGTCGGAGACGGCCGCCACTGCAAACAGCACCAGCGTCAGGGCGTACTGGCCCGCAGCGAGCGCCGCCACCGTCGGCCAGGTCAGCAGTATGCGCAGCACGCAGATGATGTTCGGGATATGACGCATCACGGGGCCCGCTCGGGTCGCAGCTCGTAGGCGAGCGCCTCGCCTGCAGCATCGGCCGACGGCGCGAAGCGCGGGTGCGCCGCCAGCGCTTCGACGAGTCCCGTTGCTCCACCGCGCATGAGGATGCCGAAGCGCGCCTGGCTCGCCCGCAGCTCGCGCACGCCGACGCTGCGCACGCCGGGCACCGCCGCCAGCAGGCGCTGCGCCGTGGCGAAGTCCGTCAGCGTGCCGATACCGCCCACTTCGACCAGCACCGGCGACTCGGGCTGCGCCATGAAATCGAGCGCGGCACGCGCGACGCGATCGGCGACGGCATGCACCACCGTCGCCGGATCACCATCCAGCGTCTCCTCGCCGGCACGCGACACGAGCCGCCAGCTGGGCGCGAGCGACGCCGTCGGTGCGCGCGCAATCAGCACGAGATCGGCGGACTCGCCCCTGGCCAGCGCCAGCGCGGCATCCGCCGGCAGATCCGCTGCCAGCGGCTTTGCGGCAATCCGCAACGGCAGCGCACGCACATCTGCAGCGGCCTCCAGCGCCGCCCGCAACTCGGCTGCCTCGCCAGCCGTCGGCGGCGCTTCGAAGCCGACCAGCAGCACGTCGCGCTCGCGCGGCCAGAGCTTCGCACCGGCGGCAACGAGCGCGCGGTCGAGCGCGCGGCCATCGAGCGACACGCGCAGGCCGCCCTCGGCGGTCGGACGGTACAGCTGCACGAAACGGCGCGGCGCTTCCAGCAGCGGTTGCAGGGCCGGTGAGCTGATGGCATCCCGGTCGCCCGTGACGCGGATCAGCGCGGTCCGCAGTGCTTCATCGAAGGCCACGGTCGTGTCGCTGCTGCGGGTAGTGACGTCGTACGGGCGCACCGTCTGGGTTGCGACCACCGGCGCGGCCGCGGCGGCCAGCAACAGCAGCAGCGCCGCCGTGCTCGGACGCGACGCCGGACGCAGGGTCTGGGGGGCGTTGGCGTTCATGGCGGCGCGGTCGATGTCGGGACTCTGAGAAGACCGCTACAATAGCACAGGCACATCCACACCCCGACGCCATGAACCCAGGCAAGCCCTCCGGCATCACATATCGCGATGCGGGCGTCGACATCGACGCCGGCGACGCACTCGTCGACCGCATCAAGCCGCTGGTGCGGCGCACCCATCGCCCGGAGGTGCTGGGCGGCATCGGCGGCTTCGGCGCGCTGTTCGAACTGCCGCCCGGGCGCTGGCAGCGCCCGGTGCTGGTGTCAGGCACGGACGGCGTGGGCACGAAACTGCGCCTCGCGATCGACACCGGCCGGCACGACACGATCGGCATCGACCTGGTCGGGATGTGCGCCAACGACGTCGCCGTCTGTGGCGCCGAGCCGCTTTTCTTCCTCGACTACTACGCGACCGGCAAGCTGTCGGTGGATGTCGCCGAGAGCGTGATCCGCGGCATCGTCGAGGGCTGCGCGCAGGCGGGCTGCGCGCTGGTCGGCGGTGAAACGGCCGAGATGCCGGGCATGTACCACGGCAACGACTACGACCTCGCCGGCTTCTGTGTCGGCGTCGTCGAGAAGGCCGGGATCATCGATGGCGCGCGGATGCGCGCCGGCGACGTCGTGCTCGGGCTGCCTTCGAGCGGTGCCCACTCCAACGGCTACTCGCTGATCCGCAAGCTGATCGCCACGGCCGGCGCCGATGCCAGCACCCGCCTCGACGGCCAGCTGCTGTTCGACCGGCTGCTCGCGCCCACCCGGATCTACGTCAAGCCGATGCTGGCCCTCGCGCGCGCCGTGCCGGTCAGCGGCTTCGCGCACATCACGGGCGGCGGCCTGACCGATAACGTCCCGCGCGTCGTGCCCGAGGGTCTCGACGTCGTGCTCGAGCGCGCCAGCTGGCC
>JBIITU010000074.1:0-10853 GCA_044340335.1 Steroidobacteraceae bacterium | reverse complement strand
TCGGCCGCGGCACCCTGGTTTGGACGCCGAACGACCGATTCACAGGTACCCTGATCGTCGACAGCAGCCGTCGCGACATGAAGGAACTGGGTATCGGCGTGCCCTTCAATTGCGAGTGCTACGAGGCCCTGGCGGACCAGCTCGGTCCGGACGACTACAAGGACTCCGATGGCGCGCAGCTCAACATCGATTGGAAGGTCTCGGACGACATCACCCTGACGTCGATCACCGGGCGCCGCAAGGTCAAGTCGCAGTTCCAGTGGGACTGGGACGCGAAGGTCAGTAACCAGACACCCGTGACGCTCAACCCGGTCACCCAAACGAACGCTCCGCCCATCGTTCCCATCGATCTCGCGCCGCAGCCGATCCTTGCGCGCGGCGTGTTCCAGTTGCAGCCGATCGAACAGGAGTTCACGAGCCAGGAACTGCGGCTCGCAGGCACCGGCAGCGTCGACTGGCTCGCCGGCGCCTATTGGTTCGAGCAGGACATGCTGCAGCCGCGATCCGTCGACCTCGGACTGGCAGGCGCGGGTGTCATTCCGCCGCTCTACATTCGCGAGCGCTTCACGGAAAAGCGCGATGGCTACGCGGGCTTCGGCCAGATCACGTTCCGCCCGATGGAGAAAGTGGAGGTGACGCTCGGCAGCCGTTACTCCAAAGAGAACGCCGATACGGGTGGTGCGCGCGTCATCAACATCTCGAATGTCGCGATTCGCGCGTTCCTCAAGACGAACACCTTCTCGGCGGACAATGTTTCGAGCACGGCCTCCGTGTCTTGGAAGTTCGCGCCGAACGTGAACGCCTACGTGACGTGGTCGCAGGGTTGGAAGGCGGGTGGCATCAACCGCTATCCGAGCCGCGCTGGCCAGGACGTGCCGTACGAGGATGAAAAGTCGACGAACGTGGACCTCGGCCTCAAGGGCGCCTGGCTCGACGGGCGGCTGACCACGAACATCGCAGTGTTCAACGTCGACATCAAGCAGCAGCAGACGCTCAACGTGATCCAGGACCCGAACGGCCTGACGCCGATCACGGTCATCGCCAATGCCGGCAAGAGCCGCAGCCGCGGCGTCGAACTGGAGGTCACGGCCGCTCCGACGGATACTCTGCGCCTCGGCCTGTCCTACGGCCTCACCGATACCGAGTTCGAGGACTTCATCCAGTTCGGCGTGGATCGCGCCGGCGATCCGTTCTGGTCGGTGCCGAAGACAAACGCGTCGGCTACGATCGACTGGTCGGTGCCGCTCGGCAGCGGACCAATGCTCGATCTCGGCCTCGCATGGCAGTACGTGGGCGGCTACAACGTTCCGGACGGGGCGAGCACGGCGCCCTCGCCCGCCCTCGAGAACCGCAACGAAGCGTACAGCCGCGTCAACCTGCGCGCCGGCGTCTCGCTAAACGACGGCTGGGAAATCAGTGCGTACGTGCGGAATCTGTTCGACACTTATGATTACACGCTCATCAGTCGGGAGGCGTTTGCGCCCCTCCCGTTCACGTCGGCTACCCTCTACGTGGTGCCGCTTGAGCCGCGTAACTTCGGCGTGATCGTCCGCAAGAAGTTCTAGTCGACCGATGCGGGTGAGACTCGCGTCCGTCGTGCCGTGATCATGAAGATCACGCCGACGGACGCGAGGATCGCTGCAATGCTGCCGAACGCGGCAGCAAAACCGCGAGTCGAGCCCAGATCGAACAGCGAGCCGGTGAGTCCAGCCAGCAAACCACCGAGCCCGAGCGACAGGAACCACAGCCCCGTCGCGAGTGCCACATTGGACGCCGGCGCGAACCGCGCCGCCGCCCCAAGACCGATCGGGCTCAGCAAAATCTCCCCGACAGCGAGCAGCAGATAGGTCGCGACCAGCCACAGCGGCGATACCGCCGCACCGCCGGCGCTATAGGCGCCCGCCGCTGCGATCGCAAGCGCACCGCCACCGGCGATCAGGCCGGCCGCGAACTTGGCGACCGCGTCAGGTTCCGTGCCGCGCCGCCCCAACCGCAACCACAAGACGGCGAACAGCGGAGCCAGCACCACTACGTAGGCGGGATACAGCGACTGGAACCAGGCCGCCGGAAATGCCAGGCCGCCGAGCGAACGATCGGTGAATCGCTGGGCGAACAAGGTCAGCGAGACCCCGGCCTGCTCTCCGGCCGCCCAGAAGACGACGGCGCCGCAAAACAGTCCTGCGAGCTTGCGTACGTTGGCACGCTCGCGTGCGTCGGCGGCATGTCGGTGCAAATAGATGAATCCGCCGACCGCGCACAGGACTACGACCCCAAGGACACCGCGAATGAGCACCGTCGGTGGGACAGTTTGCACGAGCGCCGAGATCAATAGCGCGACCAGCAGCAGCGTAGTAATGCCTCCGGCGCTCGGCCGGCGCAGCGCATCCCCGGGCTCGGCCAGATGGGGTGCCACCCGGCTGTAGGTGATCAAGGCCAGCGCCATGCCGGCTGACGCAATCGCGTAGCCAGCCCACCAGCCGAACTTCTGCGCGAGACCCGCTGCGAGCAGTGGCCCGCCAATTCCGCCGACGTTGATGCCGACATAGAACACGGTTAGAGCACCGTCCAGCGAGCGCCCTTCCTGTTGTGCCGCTCGAGCGACCATGGGAACAATACTGGCCTTGAGGGTTCCAGCGCCCAAGGCGACCAGCGCGAGGCCGAAACCGAACATCGTCAGCCCGCGCGCGCTGGAGAGGATCAGATTGCCGAGTAGCATCGCCCCACCGGCCAGCCAGATCGCGCGCACCGGGCCGAGTACTCGATCCGCCAGGACGCCGCCGGGTAACGCGGACAGGTACACGGTAGCCGCAAACAGCCCGTAGACCGCAGCGGCTTCTGCATCCGACATGCCGAAGCCACCCGCCGCAGGCGCCGCCACCAGGTGCAGCACAAGGATGGCGCGCAATCCGTAGAACGTGAAGCGCTCCCACATCTCGGTGGCCGCGAGCCACAGGGTACGGCCCCGCGCGTTCCCGCTCATTGCGCCACCCTGAACGACGCTGCGTCGATTCGATGCGCGCTCACCGGGCGTTGACCGAGAAGGATGCGGGATGGATCGCGACGTCGCTGCATGAGGCACCTTTGCGATGCCGCGATGCGCGGCCCGTCCTTGAAGGACGTTTTGCCGCCGAACAGCCTCAACCCGAACCAGGTTTGATGCGACGCAGCAGCACCGCACTTGACATCGGCGCGAGGTGCGTTGATTCTGTTTCCATACACTAGTGTCCGGACACTGCTGTCTTGATACCTGTAAACGGATTCGGGGCGGGCCACTCGGGGGAAGCAGGCATGGCCGCAGTAATGGAGGCGACCAACGCGTCACTGTCACTCGCAGGAGGCGGGATCAGTACGCTGCACTCGCGCTTTCGTCGACCGCTGCAGCGCTACTTCGCGAGCTACCGCCTCGGAACCGAAGAGGCGGAAGACCTTACTCAGGAAGTTTTTCTGCGCCTGATGGGCGAAGGTTGCCCACCCAGTCTGCGCAGCCCAGAGGCCTTCGTGTTCACCCTTGCGCGCAACCTCGTGCGCGACCGCGCTCGCCGCCTCTACATCAGGGCAGGCAATGCGACGGTACCAATCGAAGACGTGCAGCTGAGGTGCGACGGACCCACCCCCGACGAGTGCCTCGAGCACGACGAGCGCTTGCAGCGGGTCATGACCTGCCTGCAATCCCTCAAGCCCGACACCCGACGCGCGTTCCTCCTCCATCGCATTCACGGACACAGTTATGCCGAGATCGCGCGCACGCTCGGTGTATCTGTCAGCATGATCGAGAAGCACGTAATGGCCGCCATTGCCGCCCTGCGAGAGGAGTGATGTGCGTGGGCTCCTGACTCGCCATCTCGCTGAGGGGACGACCCCGTGCTGCGTCGTCCGTGAGGCGGCTCCGCTGCAAAGAGAGATTCGTGTCGAAGTACTCGCTCGCAAGCCTCGTTCGGCATTCGCTCACGGGCCATCGTCACTGGCCGCGGGTGCTGCGGCATGCCGAGCCGCGACGCTCGTACGACGTCGTCATCGTGGGAGGTGGCGGGCACGGTCTCGCAACGGCCTACTTTCTCGCCAAGCAACACGGGATCCGGAACGTCGCCGTGCTCGAGAGGACGGCGATCGGACACGGCAACAGCGGGCGCAATACGCAGGTGACACGCTCGGACTACTTCCACCTGCCGAGTTCCCGTTTCTACGAGCATTCCCTGCGCCTTTACGAGGGTCTCTCACAGGAACTCAACTTCAACGTGATGCTCTCCCAGCGCGGAAAGATCAACGTTGCGCATGACCCCCACGAGCTAGAGATACTGCGGCGTGCGACCAACGCGTGCCGGATGAACGGTGTCGACGGCGAAATGGTCTCGTCCGAAGACCTGTATCGCCTGATGCCTCTCCTGAATCGCCGCTGCCGCTTCCCGATCGTCGGCGGCAGCGTGCAGTGGCGCGGCGGAATCAGCCGACATGACGCAGTAGTCTGGGCGTTCGCGCGTGCTGCGACGCAACTCGGAGTAGACATCATCCAGGGCTGCGAAGTCACCGGCTTCCTGCGCCAAGGCAGCGCAGTGACCGGCGTCGAGACGACGTTGGGACCGATCTTCGCTCCGCGAGTGTGCCTGACCGTCGCAGGCCATTCCACCCAGCTCGCGCGCCTCGCGGGCGTCGAGCTGCCGTTGACCAGCATGTCGTTGCAGGCGATGGTGAGCGAGCCGGTCAAGCCGCTGCTGAACCACGTGGTCCTGTCGTCGAAGGTGCACGTGTACCTGAGCCAGTCGGACCGTGGCGAAGTCGTGATCGGCGGTGGCGCCGACATCTACAACTCCTACGCGCAGCGCGGTGGATTGCCCGTCATGGAGGCGAACCTTCAGGCCACCGTCGAGCTGTTTCCGGCCTTCTCTCGCCTCAAGCTCATGCGCCAGTGGGCCGGCACCGTCGACATCTCCCCCGACACGAGTCCGATCATGGGACTGACGCCGGTCGATGGCCTCTACGTCAACTGCGGCTGGGGCACCGGCGGTTACAAGGCGATACCAGCGGGCGGCGACACGATGGCCCACACGCTCGCGACCGGTCGGCCGCACCCCCTGATAGACCGCTTCGATCTCGGGCGGTTCGCGGCGGGTCGACTGATCGATGAAGGCGCAGCCGCGGGAGTGGCGCACTGATGGCGAGCGTGCCGATGGCTCGCAGAGCTGATGGGACGAATGCAGTCCAGACCGGCGGCGGATTGCGCCTTGCGACGGGGGGCCGCATCGACCGCAGCAGACCGATCACCATGCGGTGGGACGGTCGGGCTCTTCCAGCGTACGACGGGGATACGCTGGCCTCCGCGCTTCTGGCAAATGGAAACCGTATTGTTGGTCGCGGATTCAAGCTCCACCGGCCGCGCGGAATTCTTTCGGCTGGGGCGGAGGAGCCGAACGCGCTGATCGCGCTCAGTCACGGCGCGTCGCTCGAATCCAGCGCGCGGGCCACGCTCGTGCGCGCGCGCGATGGCCTCGAGGCCCGGCCGCAGAACTGCTGGCCGAGTGTCAGGTTCGACGTGGGTCGAACCCTCGATTTCCTGTCGCCGCTGTGGCCCGCCGGCTTCTACAACAAGACGTTCATCTGGCCGTCTTGGAACACGTACGAGCACATCATCCGTTGGACGGCCGGCATCGGTGAAGCTCCGCGCGAGGCCGACGGCGACCGCTATGAAGCCGTCAACGCGAGCTGCGACCTGCTGGTTGTAGGCGGCGGTGCTGCCGGACTGTATGCGGCGCTGCTTTCGGCACAGGCCGGGCTCGACGTTGTGGTTGCCGAGCAGGACTTCGCGCTTGGCGGAGCCCTTCTGAGCGAAACTGCAATGATCGACGGTCGGCCCGCACCGACCTGGGCCGATGCGACGGTCGCCGCATTGGCGGCGCTACCCAATGTCCGCATCCTGTCCGCGACCACGGCTTTCGGCGCGTACGATCACGGCTACGTTGGACTGCTGGAGCGGTCGGGCGATCACGCGGCGCCGTCACCTGTCCGCCACCGCTACTGGCGCCTGCGTACTTCCGCGCTGCTGCTCGCCAGCGGCGCCATAGAACAGCCATGGGTGTTCGAGAACAACGACCTGCCGGGCGTGATGCTTGCGAACGCGGTGCGCACGTACGCGCGTCGCTTTGCCGTTGCAGCAGGACGGCGCGTCGTCGTTGCAACCAACAATGATTCAGCCTACGCGAGTGCAATCGACCTGGCCACCGCCGGCGTCGATGTACCTGCACTGCTCGACTCACGCGCCCGGCCTCCGCAATGGCTCGTGGCCCGCGCCGAGCAGGCTGGCATCGAAGTATTGCCCGGCGCATTTGTCACTCGCGCGCTCGGCGGCTCATCTCTGTCCTCCGTCATCGCCACCACGTCATCGGGCGATCGTGAACTGGCGTGCGACGTACTCGGGATGTCGGCTGGCTTCGCGCCCGCCGTGCACCTGTGGTCACACATGCGTGGCCGCCTTGCCTACGATGCGACGCGTCGCTGCTTCATGCCCGTGGAAGGCGGCGCGCGCGCCTCCGCGGCGGGTGCCGCAGCCGGAGCGACCACTCTGGGCGAGGCGTTTTCCAGTGCGGCACGCGCCGTCAATCGGGAACTCGATCGTCTCGGTCGTCGGACGCCGCCAGCACAGGACCTCCCTCGCGTTGATGAACACCCGATCGGCGCAGGCGTCGACGCGCGGCGCGTCTCCCCCGGACGCCGCCGCCGCCAGTGGATCGACTTCCAACACGACGTCACCGTTGCAGACATCGATCTGGCCCTGCGCGAGGGCTTCGATGCGATCGAGCACCTGAAGCGCTACACGACGACGGGCATGTCGGTCGATCAGGGCAAGACCAGCAACCTCAACGCGCTGCTGATCGTCGCTGAACTCACGGGCAAGGCGCCCGATGCGGTCGGCACGACCACGTTCCGTCCGCCGTATACGCCGGTCACGCTGGGTGCCATCGCTGCGCGACAGATCGGCGAGTTCTACGCCCCGCGCCGCCACCTCCCCGCGCACGACGAACACGTTCGGCTCGGTGCGAACTTCGAGGAGGCAGGCGGATGGATGCGCCCGGCCTGCTATCCGCGGGACGGCGAATCGAAGCAGGCCGCGATCGAGCGCGAAGTCCGCGCGGTGCGGACCGCAGCAGGCCTGTTCGATGCGTCGCCGCTCGGCAAGATAGAGGTTCAGGGCACCGACGCCGCATGGTTCCTCGACCGCTTCTATATCAACAACGTCACGACGCTCGAAATCGGACGCACACGCTACGGCCTGATGCTGAACGAGAACGGCGTGATCATCGACGACGGCACCATCGCACGAATCGGCGAGCACCACTTCATCATCACGACGACATCCGGAGGCGCCGCACGAATCGCCTCAATGCTCGACGAGTGGCGCCAATGCGAATGGCCCGATCGCGATGTCGTCATGACGCCCGTCACGACGCAGTGGGCCACGATCGCGCTTGCCGGTCCGCGCGCACGGGATATCCTCGCGAGCCTGCCAACGGATATCGACCTGTCGCGCGACGCGTTCCCGCACCTGGCGATCCGCACGGGAGTGCTGGCCGGCGTGCCGGTGCGGCTCTACCGGGTGAGTTTCTCGGGGGAACTCGGGTTCGAGATAAACGTGCCGGCCTCCTACGGCGCCAGCTTGTGGCGTGCGCTCGAGGCGGCCGGGCGCGCCCACCAACTCACACCCTATGGCACGGAGGCTTTGCTGCTGCTGCGCCTCGAGAAGGGTTTTCTCCACGTGGGCCTGGACACCGACGGAACGACGGCACCTTCGGATGTAGGCTGGGGCGAAGTCGCCCTCAAGAAACAGGCGGACTACGTCGGCAAGCGCTCACTCCTCCGCCCGGAAAACCAGCGGGCCGACCGACTGCAGCTCGTCGGCCTGATCGCCGCCGGTGATGCACAAGCGTTCGTGCCCGGAGCCCACGTGCGCCTGCCCGGAACGACCGAGGGGAGCGACGGCTGGATCACCTCGGCGGCCAGGAGTCCCACACTCGGCAAGACGATCGGGCTCGCCATGCTCCGCGGCGGCCGGGCGCGCATCGGCGAGCAGGTTGCCGTGCACGACTTTGACCACACGGGCTTCGCGGAAGTCGTCGTCACGCCATTCCATGATCCCAAGGGGGAGCGACTGCGTGGTTGAGCATCTGACCACTCTGCAACGAGACCCCGCACTTCCCATCGGCGCGCGGCTGCGCTCTGCAGCGATCACGCTCGAGATCCCGCCCCCGCGTGCATACGTCCGCCTGCAGGTCGCACGGCGAGACATCGGTGACGTCGGCGCCATACGCATCGCCGATGTCGCCCTGCCCACGGAAGCGGGCCGTTGCGTGGGCGACGACCCCACCGCGTTCTGGATATCTCCGGACGGGTGGCTGGTGACCTCCCGTTCACTCACGAGCCATCGGCTGCAGTCTATCGCACAGCAGGGTTGCGTCAGCGTCTCTGCCGCAGCGGTCGATGTCTCCGATGCGCTGGTCGCAATCGAGCTTCATGGCGCTCGCGGTCGTGAGCTCCTCGCGCGCGGCTGCGGCCTCGATCTGTCGACACGCGCCCTGGGCGTCGGCCAATGCGTGCGCACGAGATTGGCGCAGCTCGCAGTCATCGTGCGCCCGCTTGGCGAGGACATCGTCGAGCTGATCGTCGATCGCGGCCCTGCGGCTTGGCTGTGCGATTGGATCGAAGATGCGGCTGCGGGCCTCGACGCCTGACGCCGCGGTACGCAACGGGAGGAACGGGCATGACGGAACGTCGCGACTTTCTCAAAGGTGCAGCGCTCGGGCTCGCGACGACGGCCGTCGCGTCGAACGAGGCAACTGCCGCCCGCAAGGCACGTGAAGCTGCACCGCCGCTCACGCGCCAGGGTCCCAAAGAGGTTGTGCGTGGCAAGCGCGCCGTCGCGAGCAGCCAGAGCCCGATCGTCACCAAGACGATGCTGGATACCCTGCGGGCCGGCGGCAACGCCGTCGATGCCTGCATCGCAGGATGCATCACGCAGGCGACGGTACAGCCCGAGATGACCAACCACACAGGTACCGTCAGCGCGCTCGTCTTCGAGGCGAAGACGGGCAAGGTGCACTACCTCAACAGCATGGGCACGCTGCACCCCACCCTGCCGCCGTTTCGAACCTATCCGCCCGGCGTAGGCGGCGTCGCGGCCGGGGCACCCATGGCCTGCCTGCCGGGATTCATGCCCGGCATGAAAGCGCTGTATGAGCGGTTCGGTACGAGGCCCTGGCGCGCGTTGGTCGAGCCGGCGATTCCGTGGGCAGAGGACGGGTTTCCGGTCGACGAGTTCCAGCGCGCGATCCTGGACTTCGAACTCGAAGGCAACACCTTCTTCCCCGCGATGCGCGAGCTCTACACGCCCAATGGCTTCACGCCGTCGGTCGGGGAGAAGATGCAAAATCCCGCGCTCGCCGCAACACTCAGGAATCTGGCTGACCAGGGCCCGGACTACTTCATGACGGGCGCGTGGGCGCAACACTTCGTCGCGCTCGCCAACCAACTGGGCTGGAAGATCAGCCTCGAGGACCTGTCGGCGAATCCGCCGCGCTGGACCGACCCGATCCGTTTCAAGCACAAAGGCTGGGAGATCGCACAGCCGGCGCCGCCGGAGCGCCAGGGGCTGTACTGCTGCCTGGTCCTCGGCATGCTCCGCCACCTCGATGTCTCGAAACTCGGCCACTACACCGAGTCCGCGGAGAGCCTCTGGTACATGAGCCATGCGCTGCGGCGCGCGGCGTTCGAGCTCGGGCACCTGCACGACCCGCAGTACTTCGAGGCGCCGCTCGATGTCTGGATGTCCGACGACTACATCGCGAGCCTCGCCGCGATCCTGAAGCGCTCGCGCCCCAAGGCCGGCACGGACCTGACGGCGCATGTCCAGCTCACGACGATCCCCGGCTACCTGCAGGCCTTCGGCTGGATGTCAGACGCGTCGGCCCCACCGAACAAGCAACCATCGGGGAGCTGCGAGATCGTGTGCGTCGATGCCCAGGGTAACTGGGTACAGATGATGAACACGCTGCAGTCGGGTGGCATCCCGGGTTTCGTCGTCGACGGCGTGCCGATGGTCGGCAGCCACGCACAGTTCGGCATGGATGCCGCCATCATGGGCTGGCTCGGCGTTCCAGGCAGCCGCATGCGCTGCGTCATGAGCAATACCATGGTGCTCAAGGATGGCCGGCCCTGGCTGTCGATGGGATCCCCGGGCAACGTCTACTGCACCGTGCCGCAGATGCTGTCGAACGTTCTCGACTACACCTTCGATCCGTACGAGGCCGCTGTGCTGCCGCGCATGCTGCCCATGACGGACGACTACGCAATCGACATCGAGACGCGAATCCCCGAGCGGGTCGTGCGGGAGCTCGCGAAGCTGGGTGGGCGTGTACGGCCGCGGCCACCCTACGACGTCGCGATGGGCTCCTACCAGCAGGCCTGGCGCGACGAGTCAGGCAAGCTGAACGCGAGCACCGACCCGCGGCGCGCAGGTCAGGCCGGTGGCTTGTGAATCAGCGGCGCGTCGACTAGCCGCCAGTGGGTCAGAGCCCCACGTTGGCGGTTCTCTATCAGCAAGTCGCTGACGCGGGGCAATCGCTGGGTAACAAAACGGGTAACTCAGCTAAACCGAAAGATATATCTCTTTCGAATCAATAGCTTGGAGAGAGAATTCGAGTCCTCTCCCGGGCGCCAGAATCCTTTATTTTTCAAGGATTTAGGTAGATTTTCGAAGGTGAATTCTAAGTCCCTTCGAGACACACGAACCGAATCGTTCTGATTGGTTCTCGCGGCGGATGCTAGCGGATTGAGTGCTCCGTTGCGAACTTAAGACTCTCCAGTCAAGC
>JBIITU010000453.1:0-2675 GCA_044340335.1 Steroidobacteraceae bacterium | reverse complement strand
CGATCGGCGCCTACGTCTACAACGACATGCAGGTGCGCTACAACTGGGGTGACGACGACAAGTACGGCGTCTACTTCGGTGTCGACAACGTGTTCGACAAGAAGCCGCCGCTGGTCGAGCAGAACTTCGCGTCGAACATCACGGGCACGGAGACCGCCGCGGAGTCGTATGACCCGATCGGCCGCTTCATGTACGTGGGTCTCGAGTTCAAGTTCTGAGCTGAGTCCTCACATCGGGCCGCCTCAGCGCGGCCGCGAGAAAAAGCGGGGCTTCGGCCCCGCTTTTTTTTCGCCTGCGCCCGGTCGGCGCTAGGCCTGGGTGAGCCTGCGCATGATGCCGGCGGACTCCACGGGCAATCGACTGATGGCAGCCCGCAGCTGCGCAACGAACTTCGGTGGCTGCGCTTGCGCCGCCTTCCATGCCAACCGCAGGTCGCCGGGCCGATCCTGCGCGAGCCAGCGCAGCAACTGATCCGCTTGCGCGAGGTCCTTCTGCGCTTTGCCGTGAAAAGCCGCGATGCGACGTTCGGAGATCACAAGCTTGTGGAGGGCAAAGCGCGCCGGCGCGGGCACGTTGACCAATATGCCCCCCTTCGCCACGACGATGGCCGGCTGCGCGTCAGCGAGCAGGTAGTCCAGGAATCGCACCGGCTCGGCGAAAACCTGAAGCGATGGGATATGCACGGCCTTGGTCGATGTCCGGCCAATCATCGGAGTCAGTATGTCGACGCTGAGTTGCTCGCCGCGGATGCGGAACTTCGTCGAGGGTGCCTTGCGATTGAGGGCAGGCACTTCGATGAAACCGAGTTCCGACTCCGCGAGGACCCGACGCAGATCGATGGGGCGATTGGCGATGCCGATCACGAGGTGCCGCTCGGTCGCGACGTCGATGTCCTGCGTTCGCGTGGTCTCCGTGTCCCACCTCACGCCCAGCATGTTTCCGTACAGGGAAAACGCGTGCGATCCAACGATCACGCCATTCGCCAGGAACACGCCGACGCGTTCGAGCAGCTCGAAGATGCGCGCGTCGATGCTCGACACCGAGTACGCGCCACCGCTTACCAGCATCGCGACCAGCTGCTCGCGGGACGCGAGATCTGCCGTCGCGTTCTTCCACAGCGACTTTTCCTGCTGGACCAGCTGCCGCACGGCATCCGTATCAGGACCCACGTAGTGTTGGGTCTTGCGGCTGCCGACCGTCAGCTGCAAGTACCAGTGCTTGCTGCCGTTGATCTGTTTCGAGACGAACGACAGGCCTCGCCCAGTCGGCGCCGTTGCCTGCAGGCACTGCGACAGCAGCTGCGAGTACAGAAGTCGGGTGGATTCCGAGAGGGGTTTCATGGTTTGCCCACACGTCATTATACGCAGTTTATAATCATACTGCGTATAGACGCTTGACAGCAGCACCGTCAGGCGTCTTTGCTACGCGACGGGCTCGAGAGACCCCCCCCAATGAACGACCGCCAATCAAGCAACCCCGACCAGCAGCTCAACGAGATCCTCGCACTCGACCGCGATGGCCAAGCTGCCGCCGCCGGCCGCCGCCTCGTGCGGCTCGCCGACGACGGCATGGCGCAGGCCAACACGATGCTGGCGGCCTGGCTGCTGACGGGACACCACTGGCCCGCCGATCCTGCCGCCGGGCTCGAACGGCTCGAGCGCGGCGCGCGCGGCGGCGACGCGAGCGCCTATGCCTGCTTCGCCGCGCTGCACGCGGCTGGGCTGCATGCCGGGCACAGCGTGCAGCGCGGACTGCAGCACCTCGCGACGGCTGCGATGCTCGGCAGTCACCGGGCCAGCGCACAACTCGCGCTGCTGCTGCCGCCCGGCCAGACAGAGTTGCGGGCTCGGCTGCTGTTCGAGGCTGCGACCCGCGGCGATGCCTGCGCGCAGTACTCGCTCGCGCTCGACCTGTTGCGGCACGGCAGCGAGGCCGCCGCGCGCAGCGGCGAGCAGTGGCTGTCGATCGCAGCGGCGGCGGCGCATCCGCTCGCGCGTCGCGCGGCGACTGCTCGCGGCGTCGCGCCGGCACGCGGCCACATCACGCTGCCGCCGACGCCCGCCCTGCCCGAGGTGTTCTGGGAAGACGTCTATAGCGCGGCGCTGTCCGCCCAGGCGCAGCAGCCAGCGCTTGCACTGAGCCGCGAGGGCCTGCCCGCCGCGGTGGTCGTGGGCAAGGCGCGCGACGTCATTCCTGCCGAGTGGTGCGCCCACCTGATCGGCGTCGACGCCGACCTGCTCGCGCCGGCGCGGGTCAACGACGCGGGCCAGGGTCGAGAGGCCCGCCACGCGATGCGCAGCAACCGCTGCGCGCCGATCAGCCTCGGCGACCTCGACTTCATCCATGCGCTGACCTGGCGACGCGTCTGCGATGCCGCGGGGCAACCGCTGACGCACTCCGAGTGGCCCAACCTGCTGCATTACCAGGTGGGCCAGAGCTATGACGAGCACGTCGACTACATCGATCCGGCGGTGCCCGCGTTTGCCGCTGAACTCGCCAGCCGCGGCCAGCGCGTGATGACGGCGCTGCTGTACCTCGCGAGCGCCGACAGCGGCGGCGCGACCGACTTCCCGATCCTGGACTGGTCATTCCGCGGCGCGCCGGGCGAGCTGCTGCTGTTCCGCAACGTCGACGCCGACGGGGCGCCCGAACCGCGCTCGCTGCACGCCGGTCGG
>JBIITU010000451.1:0-2681 GCA_044340335.1 Steroidobacteraceae bacterium | reverse complement strand
CGGGCGAAGCCGTGGCGCTGTCCGGCAAGTACGTGCCGCACTTCAAGCCTGGCAAGGACCTGCGCGACAAGGTCAACCAGGGCACCGACAAGCCCATTCGCGATTGATCAGTCCGATGGATGGCGCCCTCTGGATCGCGCTGTCCGCCCTTGCCGCAGTCGGCACCGCGGCCTTCCTGCTGGGTCGCCGCTCCGGTCGCCGCGATTCTCCGCCGCTGCCGCAGGATTACTACCGCGGCCTCGACCATTTCCTCAACGATCGCCTTGATCGCGCGACTGAGTCGTTCGCGCGCCTCGCGGCACAGGATGGCGACGCCTTCGAGATCCAATGGGCGCTGGGCGCGCTGTTCCGCCGCCGTGGCGAGTTCGATCGCGCCATCGCACTGCACGAGCGGCTCGCCGCGGCAGCGTCGCACGAGATCCGCGAGCGCGCCCGCATGGAGCTCGCACTCGATTACCTCGCCGCCGGCCTGATGGATCGCGCCGAGCGCCTGCTGTCTGAACTCGCCGCCAGCCCGTCGCAGCATGCTGCAGCGACGCTGAAGCTGATGCAGCTGTACGAGACCGAGGGTGACTGGGCCGAGGCGCTGCGGGCCTATGACGAGTTGCCGACGGACCTGCGCCGCGCACGGACCGCGCAGGCCGCGCAGTACCTGTGCGAGCTGGCCGAGCAGGCACTGGTGCAGGGCGAGACCGGCCGCGTCGAAACGCTGCTGCAACAGGTCGCCAGGCACGACGCACACAGTGCGCGCGCGGCATTCCTGCGCGCCCGCCTGGCCGAACACGACGGCGCGCACGAGGTCGCCGTCGGGCACTACGTCGATGCCGTCAGGGGCGCGCCAGACCTGCTCGTCGAAGTGGCGCGGCGCCTGCGCGCCTGGCCCGCCGTGGCTGCCGGACCGGCGCTGCAGCAACTGCGCAATGCGTTGGAGTCAGGAGGCAGACTGAGCCCGCGGCAGCTCGACCTGTGTCTCGGCGGGCAGCCTGCGCGAGCGGAGGATGCGCTGAGCGCCTACAGCTGCAACGAGTGCGGCATGCCGAGTGCGCGCTGGTTCTGGCGCTGCCCGGGCTGCCGCAGCTGGAGCACGCTGGCGCTGACGGCACTGGGCACATCCCGGCCAAGGTGAATCTGGGTTATCCCGACAGATTTGCAGGTCGTCGGTGACCGGTGTGCAGCGCTAGTTTGCGGTCTCGCGGCATGTCGCCGCAGGAGACCACTCATGACTTACCTTCGCTCCCTGTTCCTGCTGCTCGCAGGTTGCGCCGCGCTCATCGGCGCACCCGATGCCGCGGCGGATCCCGTCAACATCAACACTGCCGATGCCAGCACTCTGGCGCGCGAACTCGTCGGCGTTGGCGAAACGCGGGCTGCCGCGATCGTCGCGCATCGCACCCAGAACGGGCCGTTCCGCAGCGTCGAAGAGCTGACGCTGGTCAAGGGCATCGGCCCGCGTGTCATCGAGCAGAATCGCGCCAACCTCGTGGTGGGGCCGGCGCGCCCGGCGGCGCGCGCGCCAGCGCCGGGAGCGGCGCGCGGAACAGCCTCGGGATCATCGGCGCCGCCAACGGGCCCTCGACCTGCGGCACCGGGTCGCTGAGGCGCGGCGGGCGGCCGCGGCCGCCGTGCCGAAGTCGTGAAACGCATCCGTTGCCAAGCGTGATCGTCGTCACGGCCCGTCACGGCGGCGTCCCCGGGCATCGCTTATCATGCGCCCCTGATCCCAATTTGACGGAATCGCGCATGACGAAACGACGCCCGATCGAAACCGCAGTGTTCCCCGTTGCCGGGCGCGGCACTCGCTTCCTGCCGGCCACCAAGGCCAGCCCGAAGGAGATGCTGCCCATCGTCGACAAGCCGCTGATCCAGTACGCGGTCGAGGAAGCGCTCGAGGCGGGCGCACGCCGGCTCGTGTTCATCACCGGCGCCTCCAAGCGCGCAATCGAAGATCACTTCGACAACGACCAGGAGCTCGAGAAGCTGCTCGAGTCGCAGGGCAAGTCGGATCTCGTGCGGCAGCTGCGCAGCGTGTTGCCGTCCTACGCATCGTGCATCTACATCCGCCAGCCGGCGCCGCTGGGCCTCGGCCACGCGGTGTTGTGCGCGCGTCCCGCCATCGGATCCGAACCCTGCTTCGTGCATCTGGCCGACGACCTGATCCAGGGCGCGCCGGGCTGCCTCAAGCAGATGGCCGAGGTATTCCAGGCGCGCGGTGCCAGCGTGCTCGGTGTCGAGGAAGTGCCGCATGCCGACACGGACAAGTACGGCATCGTCGAAGTCGACACGCAGAGTTCGCAGATCAGCCGGATCCGCAGCATCGTCGAGAAGCCGAAGCCGGCCGTCGCGCCGTCGAATCTGGCCGTCGTTGGTCGCTATGTGCTGACGCCGGGCATCTTCGATCACCTCGCGCAGATCGGCCGCGGTGCGGGCGGCGAGATCCAGCTGACCGACGGCATCGCGCGGCTGATGGCGGAAGAGGCGATCTATGCCTATCGCTTCGAGGGCAAGCGCTTCGACTGCGGCAGCAAGCTAGGCTACCTGCAGGCGACGGTCGAATTCGCGCTCGCGCATCCGCAGATCGCCGAGGGATTCCGCACTTACCTGCGCGGCCTCGACGTCAGCCAGTTGCCTGCGGCCGGGCGCGCGGCGCGCAAGCCCCGCAAGGCTCGCAAGGCTCCCACTCA
>JBIITU010000450.1:0-2684 GCA_044340335.1 Steroidobacteraceae bacterium | reverse complement strand
GCTGCACGTTGAGCGCGCTCGCCCAGTCGATTTCAAACAGCACTGGCGCATATGTCAAATCCAGCGCCCTGACCTGCTCGGGATGCAGCTCGCCCACCCAGCCGACGGGCTGGCCGTCACGCAGGATGCGTGCTGCACGCCCGGGATGCAGGCAACCGGGCGCGTCAGCGGCAACCTCGAAGCGCAGACGCGGTCCCGCGCCGGTCGCGTCGAACAGCGCGGCGAGATCCGCCCGCACATCGAAGAAATCGACCGCTTCGTCGCCGGCGGTGCGCTTGCGCTCCCACTGTTCGCTCTGGCGCGGGCCCGCCACGATGCCCGCGAGGCGGTCGCGCTCTTCGCGCCCCTGCTCGCCGAGGAACACGACACCATGCTCGAACAGTCGGATGCGCTCCTGCTGGCGGCGCTGGTTCTCGAGCACGGCGCGGATCAAACCTGGCCACAGCGACACGCGCATGACCGCCAGATCGCTCGCAATCGGATTCGCGAGCGCAACGCCCGGCTGCCCGGGGAACAGCCGCGACTGCAGCGCCGGATCGACGAACGCGAACGTAATGGCTTCCTGGTAACCGCGCGCGGCGAGCAGATCGAGCACGCGCTGTTCGCGCGCGACGGCCACCGGCAGGGGCTGGAAGCGCTGCGCGGTGCCCGCATCGACTTCCGGGATCTGGTCATAGCCGACGAGGCGCGCGAGCTCTTCGATCAGGTCGCGCTCGATGGCAATGTCGAAGCGATGCGACGGAGCGGTTACGCGCCACCCGTCTGTGGCAGCAGCGACGCGCATGCCGAGCGCTTCGAGCAGCGCGCGGACGCGCTCGTCCGGCAGGTCGATGCCGAGGAACCGCGGGATCTGCGCGCGTCGCAGGCTGACTTCGCGCGGCACTGGCAGCGCACTCGCCTGTTCGGTGACGACCAGCGGCCCGGCAGCGCCACCGGCGATCTCGAGCAGCAATGCCGTCGCACGCTCCATCGCGCGCACCTGGTGCGCAGGGTCAACACCGCGCTCGAAGCGCTGGCTGGCGTCCGTGGTCAAGCCGTGCCGGCGACCGCGCCCGGCGATCGCGCCGGGCGCGAACCAGGCCACCTCGAGGAAAACATCGCGCGTGCCCGCGCTGACGGCGGTGCGTTGACCACCCATCACGCCGGCCATGCCGACCGGGCCTGCGCCGTCCGCGATCACGAGCACATCGTTTTCGAGCGCCACTTCGCGACCATCGAGCAGCGTGCAGCGCTCGCCGGCAGTGGCAAGCCGCACGCGAACCTCGCCCTGCAGCAGCGCGCGATCATACGCATGCATCGGCTGACCGAGTTCCAGCATCACGAGATTGGTGACGTCGACCACTGGTGAAATCGAGCGCTGGCCGGCGCGACGCAGGCGCTCGCGCACCCACCACGGCGACGGCCTCGTGTTGTCGACACCGGTGATCACGCGACCCACGAACCGCGGGCACGCAGCGGGCGCATCGAGATGCACGGCGTGGCGCTGGTCGTGCGAGGCCGCCACGGGTGCCAACGCCGGTCCGCGCAGCGGCTTGGCCGTCAGCGCCGCGACTTCACGCGCGATGCCGAGCACCGACATCGCGTCGCCGCGGTTCGGCGTCACGGCCAGTTCGATCAAATCGTCGTCGAGGCCAAGTGCCGCGCGCAGATCGGCGCCGGCTTCGAGCTCGGTCGGCAATTCGAGGATGCCATCGGACGTGTCGGCGAGGCCCAGCTCCTTGGCCGAACACAGCATGCCGAACGACTCGACGCCGCGCAGCTTCGCGGCCTTGATGTCGAGGCCGCCGGGCAGCTTCGCGCCAACGCGTGCGAGCGCCGTCTTGAGCCCCGCGCGCGCGTTCGCCGCGCCGCAGACGATCTGCAGCAACTCGCTGCCACCGACAGACACACTGCAAACCTGCAGCTTGTCGGCCTGCGGATGCCGTTCGGCGGCGATGATCTCGCCGACCACGACACCGCTGAACGCCGGCGCCGCCTTCGCGAGCGCCTCGAGTTCAAAGCCCGCCATCGTCAGGCGCGCGCCGAGCTCAGGCGCTGCCCAGGGCACGTCGACCCACTCACGCAACCATTGGAGCGAAATTTTCATAACGAGCGGAACTGGCTCAGGAAGCGCACGTCGTTCTCGAAGAACAGGCGCAGGTCATCGACGCCATAGCGGAGCATCGCGAGCCGCTCGATGCCCATGCCGAACGCGTAACCGGTCCATTGCTCCGCATCGATGCCGCACGCCGCCAGCACGTTCGGATGCACGAGTCCGCAGCCGGCGACCTCGAGCCAACCGGTGTGCTTGCAGACGCGGCAGCCGTCGCCGCCGCAGAACACGCAGGAGATATCGACTTCGGCCGACGGCTCGGTGAACGGGAAGTACGACGGGCGCAGCCGCATCTTCAGGTCGCGCTCGAAGAACGCTTCCATGAAGCCGTGCAGGATCGCCTTCAGGTGGCCGAAGCTGACATTGCGATCGATCCGCAGGCCTTCGATCTGGTGGAACATCGGCGAGTGCGTCATGTCGTAGTCGCAGCGATAGACGCGCCCCGGCGCGATGATCGCCAGCGGCAACGCGGCGGCCACATCCGTCGCGGCGCCGGCAGCGGCGGTGTTTGCTGCCGCAGCGCGCATCGCGCGGATCTGCACCGGCGAGGTGTGCGTGCGCAGCAGCCGCCCGTCACCGAAATAGAACGTGT
>JBIITU010000073.1:0-10944 GCA_044340335.1 Steroidobacteraceae bacterium | reverse complement strand
GCGCAGTATCGCTGCTGCCGGCGCCTTCGACCAGCGCCTGCGCGAAGGCGCGCGCGTCGAACTCGCCGAAGTCCTCGGCGCCTTCGCCGATGCCGATGTAGCGGATCGGCAGGCGCAGCTTCTTCGCGATCGCGAGCACGATGCCACCGCGTGCCGTGCCATCGAGCTTGGTCAGCACGAGGCCGGTGACGCCGATCGCCTCGTGGAACTGCAGCGCCTGCGCCAGCGCGTTCTGGCCCTGGTTCGCGTCGAGCACGAGCAGCACTTCATGCGGCGCGCTCGCATCGACGCGCGCGATGACGCGGCGCACCTTGCGCAGTTCGTCCATCAGGTGCGACTGGCTGTGCAGCCGGCCCGCGGTGTCGGCCAGCAGCACATCGCAGCCGCGCGACTTCGCCGCCTGCATCGCGTCGAACGCGACCGAGGCCGGGTCGGAGCCGGACTGCTGCGCGACCAGGTCGGCGCCGCTGCGCTCGGCCCAGACGGTCAGCTGCTCGATCGCCGCCGCGCGGAAAGTGTCGCCGGCGGCCAGCATGACCTTGCGGCCCTCTCCCGCGAGGCGCTTGGCGAGCTTGCCGATCGAGGTGGTCTTGCCCGAGCCGTTGACGCCGACCACCAGCACGACGAACGGCCGGTGCGCGGCATCGATGACCAGCGGCTGCGCGCAGGGCGCGAGCAGTTCGGCGATCGCGTCGCGCAGCGCGCCGATCAGGGCTTCGACGTCGCCGAGCTCGTTGCGCGCGACGCGGCGGCGCAACTGTTCGAGCAGCTCGTTCGTGGCCTCGACGCCGACATCGGCGCCGAGCAGCCGCGCTTCGAGTTCCTCGAGGATGGCCTCGTCGATCTTGCGGCCGCGGAACAGGTTGGTGAGGTCATACGAGAGCCAGGAGCCCGGCTTGTTGACCTTGGCCCGCAGCCGCGTGAGGAAACCCTGCTTCTGTTCGTTGCCTGCCATCGATCGCCGATCCTGTGTCGCGACGCGCGGCGAGCCGCCGCGTCCAAAAGACAAGGGCGGCCGCAGCCGCCCCTGTCGCCGCGCATGATAACGCAGTGCCTCAGGGCGCGATCACCGCAGGATTGCCGAGCGTCAGCGCCGTGCCGTTGTTGCCGATGAACTCGGCGATCTGGCTCTGCATTTCGAAGGTCATCGCCGGCGCGGGGCGCGGATCGAGGTAGCCGTTGTGGATGCCCTGGTTGAAGCGCACCTGCACGCCGGGCGCCGTGACCGCCGCGGTGCCTGCAGCGCTGCGCACCGGCAGGTTCAGCAGTTGCGTCAGCACCTGGGTGCGGCTGTTCGGCACGGTCGGATCCGGGCCCCAGATGCCGCCCGCCGGATTCGGCGCGCCACCGACGACGTAGCCGACGTAGATCGGCCGGCCGCCGGCGTTGACCGTGCCGGTGTAGTTGATGCCGTCGGCCGAGTCGACCGCGGTCTGCGCATCGCGGAACCAGTTGTTGTAGAGCGTCGTGCCCGGCACCAGCGCGCCGCCGCTCGCGGCGGCCAGGCCCGCGTTGATGCGCGGCCCGTAGAAGTCGGACTGGCGCAGTGTTTCGGTCAGGCCCACCGCGCCCATCGGCAGTCCCGACGCGCGCGGGATGGACGACACGCCCAGCACGGTCGTGGAGACGATCGCGCCGAGCGAATAGCCGACCACGTGGATGCGGTTCGGATCGAAATCGGGCGTGCCGTTGCCGTTGAAGTCGATGTTCGGAATCGCCTTCAGCGTGGTGATGATGTCCGACACGGCCTGGCGCGTGTTGTCGCGGCTGACGAGCAGGTTGGCGAGGTTGATGAAGTGCGTGCCGGTTTCGTCGATGACGCCGTCGGGGCCGGCGGCACCCGTGGTGTTGTTGACGAGGTCGAGGTCGAAGATGCGCTCGCGGCCCGCCTGGCGCAGCGCGGCGAACTGATCTGCGGGCGTGATGCCGTGCAGCGGCAGGTCGATCGCGATGACCGCGATGCCGCGCGCGGCAAAGCTGTCGGCGACCAGCAGCGCGTCGGCGCGCGTGCGCGGCGTGCCGTGCTGGAACAGCACGATCGGCCAGCCGGCCGGCCCCGGGCCGCCCACCGTCGGCACCATCAGCAGCAGCGGGATGTCGAGCGTCGCGACGCGCGCCGGCACCGGGTTGAAGCGCGTCAGCAGGCGGCTGCTCTGGTCGAGCGTCGGCACCAGCGGCGGGCCGGCTGCGACCCAGTAATTGTTCAGCGGCGCGGTGGGCGCGGTCGGACTCGGCGGCGTCAGGTAATACGGCACGCGGATCGTGCCGGCATAGAGGCGCGCGAGGCCGGGTGAGCCCGGCAGCACCTGTGCGGTCGTCAGGCCCGTGTTCTGCAGCACGACGGCGCCATCGGTGCCGGACAGCGGCGCGGCCGACAGCACCGCGAGCGTGTCGTTGATCGCCTGGGTCGAGAAGCTGAACGACAGCACGACATTGGCGAGGTTGAGGCCCGCGGCGCGCGCGACCAGGAAGTGCGTGCTGGTCAGCTGGCACAGCGAGCGCAGCGTCGCGTTGGTGACCGGCGTGCAGGCCGCGGGCGCGGGCGGCGCGGTCGGCGGCCGCGCGTTGAACTCGCTGATGATCTGGTTGCGGATGGTGGCGAAGTCCGTGTCGGCACTGGCGGCGGCACCGCTGCTGCTCGTGATGCCGTTGGTCAGCAGCACGAGATAGCTCGCCTTGGCCGCGAGCGGACGCAGCGGGTTGATGTTCAGCACCGTGCCGTTCGCGCCTGCTTCGGCCGCGAGCGACACGGAGTAGTCGGTGCCGGCGACCAGCGGCCGCACGAGGCCCGTGACGCCCTTGGTCGCGGTGTCGGTCGTGACCTGCAGCACGATCAGGCTGGCGGCGCCCACCGAGGCGAGATTGATCGCGCCTTCGAAGCGCACGGTCAGGTGCGTCGTGGTCGAGAAGCCGTCGAGCGCGTTCTGCACCGGCTCGCTGGCGGTGCGCCCGGTCTGCACGAACGTGACCGGATTGAAGGGCGAGGCCGGCAGGTTCAGCGTGCCGTCGGTGCTGCCGGCAAAGTAGGCGTCGTAGGGGTAGGGGAACACGCCGAAGGCGGGCTGGAACAGCGGCCGGAAGCCCGCGTTCACCGGCGTGGTGCCGCCGCCGGGGTTCAGGTTGCCGCTGGTCGGATCGGTGCTGCCGATATCGGGCTCGTTGGACACGCTGCTGGCGCAACCGGCAAACGTGACGGCGGCGGCCGCGAGCAGCGCCGCGAGGTGCAGGCTCTTCATGTTGGTTCCCCTCTCGAGCGGCGCTGGCCGGATGCGTGGATGCGTCCGCGCAGCGACGGGCTAGGGTACGCTCGCGGCGAGAACGGAGGCAAGCGATGCGAGGGCGGGATGCAGGCAGTCAGCAACTGCGCGTGATCGGCGGCGCGTGGCGCGGCCGGCGCTGGCGTTTTCCGCTGAATCCGGCCATTCGCCCTACGCCTGACCGCGTCCGCGAAACGCTGTTCAACTGGCTGACGCAGCGTGTCGACGGCGCACGCTGCCTCGACCTGTTCGCCGGCAGCGGCGCGCTTGGGCTGGAGGCGCTGTCGCGCGGCGCGGCGCAGGTCGTGTTCGTGGATGCCGACGCCGCGAGTGTCGCCGCGTTGCGCGCGCTGCTCGCGAGCTGGCCGGCGCCGCAGTTCGGTGCGACGCAGCCGGATCCGTCGCGGGCCGAGGTGGTGCACGCCGATGCGCTGCGCTTCATCGCGCCGCGGCGCGCGCCGCAGCGCCCGCCCTTCGATCTGGTGTTCCTCGATCCGCCGTTTGCCGATGACGTGCTGGCGCGCTGCGTGGCTGCGCTCGACGCCGGTGACTGGTTCGCGCCCCGCGCGCGGCTGTATGTCGAATGCCCCGCGCGCACCCCACCGCCCGAGTTGCCCGCCGGCTGGGCCTGGCTGCGTGCGGGGGTCGCGGGCGAGGTCGGGTATCATCTGGCGCAACGCGACGCGAGGGGCGTCGCAACGGAAGGCCAATGAAGCGCAACGCAATCTATCCCGGCACGTTCGATCCGATGACCAACGGTCATCACGATCTGATCCGGCGTGCCGGCACGATCTTCAATCGCGTCGTCGTCGCCGTGGCGGCCAATCCCAACAAGGCGCCGATGTTCTCGGTCGAGAAGCGCGTCGAGATGGCGCGCGCGATCGTCGCCGACCTGCCCAACGTCGAGGTCATGGGGTTCTCGGGCCTGACGGTCGATTTCGCTCGCGACAACGATCTGTCGGTGATCGTGCGCGGCCTGCGCGCCGTGTCTGATTTCGAATTCGAGTTCCAGCTCGCGAACATGACCCGGCATCTGTCCAAGGACATCGAGACCGTGTTCATGACGCCGCAGGAGCAGTACACGTTCATCTCCTCGACGCTGGTGCGCGAGATCGCCGTGCTGGGCGGCGATGTCAGCAAGTTCGTGCACCCCGTCGTCGCGGCGGAGCTGCGCGGCCAGCGCCGCAAGCAGGGCTAGCGCCGCGCGCGGCGCGGCCGGGGCAGGCGCGGCGCCGGTCGCGGCGGCGGCGGCAGCTGGCCGGCGCGCGCCAGATCCACCGCGCGCCACAGATACCAGGCCGCCACGCTGCGCCAGGGCGCCCAGCGCGCGCCCCACTGCGCGAGCACGCGTGGCGCGGGCTGCTTGCGCAGGCCATAGGCCAGGCGCATGCCCTCGCGAACGCCGAAGTCATCGACCGGCAGGATGTCCGGGCGGCCGAGCTGGAACATCAGCATCATCTCGACGGTCCAGCGGCCGACGCCGCGGATGACCGTCAGGCGCATGATGATCGCGTCGTCGTCGAGCGCATCGAGCGTTGCGGTATCTGGCACGACGCCGCTGACGGCATGCCGCGCCAGGTCGTGCAGCGCGGCAGCCTTGGTCGCCGAGAAGCCGCAGCCGCGCAGCGTCTCGAGCGGCGTCGCGAGCACCTGCTCGGGCGCCGGGAAGCTTGCGGCATCGCCGTACACGGCAACGAAGCGGCCGAGGATCGTCGCGGCCGCCGCGCCGTGCAGCTGCTGGTGGGCGATGGCGCGCGCGAGGTGCTCCCACGGCGTGCGGTCGCGTTCGGGCGCGAGGCGGCAGGGGCCGGCCGCTTCGATCAGTCGCGCCAGCACCGGATCAGCGGCCGCCAGTGCCGCGCTGGCCCGGCGCATCAGTGCTGGCATGTCGCGCACCAGTACGTGCTGCGCTGGCCCTGCACCGCGTGCCGCACGGGCTCGCCACAGACGCGGCAGGGCTCGCCGCCGCGCTCGTAGACGAACAGCTGCTGGCGGAAGTAGCCCGGCGCGCCATCGGCGCCGACGTAGTCGCGCAAGGTCGTGCCACCGACCTCGATCGCCATCGCGAGCACCGTGCGCACGGCGTCCACGAGCCGCGCGACTTCGTCGCGCCTGAGGCCACGCGCCTGGCGCCGCGGCCGGACGCCGGCGCGAAACAGCGCTTCGCTCGCGTAGATGTTGCCGACGCCGACGACCAGCTGGGCATTCATCAGCAGCTGCTTGATGGCGACGCGCCGGCGGCGCGTGACCTGCCAGAGGTAGTCGGCCGTGAAATCCGGTCCGAGCGGCTCGGGCGCTAGCTTGCGCAGCAGCGGATGCTGCTCGGGATCCTCGGTCGTGAAGTGCAGGCTGCCGAAGCGGCGCGGATCGTTGAAGCGCAGCGCCTGGCCGCTGTCGAGCACGAGGTCGAGATGATCGTGCAGGCGGCGCGGCGTCGCGGCGGGCAGCACGCGCAGGCTGCCGGACATGCCGAGGTGCAGGATCAGTGTCAGTGCGCCTTCGAGGCGCAGCAGCAGGTATTTGGCGCGCCGCTCGACGCCTGTGATGCGGCGGCCGGCGACGAGATCGGGCAGTTGGGGATCGACCGGCCAGCGCAGCCGGCGCTCGTGCAGCGCCAGGGCCACTACGCGCCGGTCCGCGACATGCGGCGCTATGCCGCGGCGGGTCGTTTCGACTTCGGGAAGCTCGGGCAGCGGACGCCGCGCCTTACTTGATCTTCGATTCCTTGTACGCCACGTGCTTGCGCGCCACGGGGTCGTACTTCTTCACTTCCATGTTCTCGGGGTGCAGGCGCTTGTTCTTCGTCGTGACGTAGAAGTGCCCGGTGTTGGCCGAGGACAGGAGTTTGATCTTGTCGCGCATGGTTCAGCCCTGATGCGATGCGGTGCGGAGGCTCAGATCTTGCGGCCGGAAGCGCGCAGTTCGGCAACGACGGCGTCGATGCCGTTCTTGTCGACCGTGCGCAACGCGTTGGCTGACAGCCGCAGCGAGATCCAGCGCTTTTCGGTTTCGAGCCAGAAGCGCTGCTTGTGCAGGTTCGGCAGGAAGCGGCGGCGCTTCTTGTTGTTGGCATGCGAGACGCGATTGCCGACGGCAGGGCGCTTGCCTGTGAGTTCGCAGACGCGGGACATCGTAATTCCCTTGAAAATCAGTTACTTGGAACGTTGGCTACCCGCAGGGGATACGCCAAAGGGCGGCCTTTATACCAGCCGCCGCGACGGGCGGCAACTCCCCACGGTCGAACTGCGAGGTTCACAGCAGGCCACGCTCGGCCAGGGACAGGCAGGAGCCGGCTCCGACGATGACGTGGTCGAGCACCCGGATGTCGACCAGTGCGAGGGCCTCGCGCAGGCGGTGGGTGATCAGTTCATCCGCCTGGCTGGGCTCTGCGACGCCGGAAGGGTGGTTGTGGGCGAGGATCACGGCGGCGGCGTGCCGCGCCAGCGCCTCGCGGACGACCTCCCGTGGGTGGACGCTGGCCCCGTCCAGCGTGCCGCGGAACAGCTCCTGGCAGGCGATCAGGCGGTGGCGGGTGTCGAGAAAGAGGCAGCAGAACACCTCGTAGGGGCGATCGCGCAGCTGCGCGACCAGGAAACGCTGCGTGGCCGCAGGCGACTCGAGCGCCGCCATGCTGCGCAGCGGCTCGGCATAGTGCCGCCGCGCGAGTTCGAGGCAGGCGGCGAGCTGGGCGCGTCGCGCAAGCCCGAGGCCGCTGACTGCGGCGCCGGCCCCCGCCGACGCGGGCGCGAGCATCAAGCCGCGCAGCGAGCCGAAGTGTGTCAGCAGCGCGCGCGAGAACTCGAGTGCGTCGCGTCCGGCCGCGCCGGTGCCGAACAGGGCCGCGAGCAGTTCGGCGTCGCTGAGACCGGTGGGGCCCTCGCGCAGCAGTCGCTCGCGCGGGCGTTCGGTGGCGGGCCAGTCCCGGATCGGCAGGCGTGTCGGCGTCATGTCGGCATGCTGCCCCGGTCGCGCGCCGTTGCCGAGTCGCGAATCTTGCGGCAGCACACGAAAACTCCGCGTGCGTTTGCGCGCCCCGCGCGGCGGCCACCATAATCCGGGCCATGGAGCTCTCAGCCAGCACGGCGGCCTTTGCCGGTCGACGCATCATCGTCGGCGTCGGCGCCGGCATTGCCGCCTATAAAACCCCCGATCTCGTGCGCCGCCTGCGTGACGCGGGCGCCGAAGTGCGCGTCGTCATGACGGCGGGGGCCGCGCAGTTCGTCACTCCGCTGACCTTCCAGGCCGTGTCCGGCCAGCCGGTGCGCGACGATCTCTGGGATCGCGACGCCGAAGCCGCCATGGGACACATCGAACTCGCCCGCTGGGCCGAGCTGATCCTGATCGCGCCCGCCACTGCCGACCTGCTCGCGCGCCTCGCGGCGGGCATGGCCAACGACCTGCTGACCACGCTGTGCCTCGCGACCGAGGCACCGGTGGCCGTGGCCCCGGCCATGAACCGCGTCATGTGGGATCACGCCGCGACGCGCGCCAACGTCGCGACGCTGCGCAGTCGTGGTGTCACGCTGCTCGGCCCCGGCGCGGGCGCGCAGGCCTGCGGCGAAACCGGCGCCGGTCGCATGCTCGAGCCGCTCGAGCTCGTCGCCGGTGTCGCGCCGCTGCTCGCGCCGCCGGTGCCGCAGTCGCTGGGTGGCCTGCGCGTGCTGCTGACCGCCGGGCCCACCCGCGAGCGCATCGACCCGGTGCGATTCATCAGCAACCGCAGCAGCGGCAAGATGGGTTTCGCGATCGCGGCTGCGGCGCGCGCGGCTGGCGCGAACGTCACTGTCGTTGCCGGGCCCGTGCATCTGCCGACACCCACGGGTGTGCGCCGGGTCGATGTCGAATCCGCCGCCGACATGCTGGTCGCCGTGCAGCGCGAGGTGGCCGGCGCCGACATCTTCATCTCGACCGCCGCCGTCGCCGACTACCGGCCGGCCGCGCCCGCAGCGCAGAAGATCAAGAAAACCGCGAGCACGCTCGATATCGAAGTCGAGCGCACCGTCGACATCCTGGCCATGGTCGCCGCATCGGCCGCGCGGCCGTTCGTGGTCGGCTTCGCCGCCGAGACCGAGAACGTCGAACAGCACGCGCGCGGCAAGCTGCTGCGCAAGAACCTCGACATGATCGCGGCCAACGAGGTCGGTGACGACAAGGTCTTCGAGAAGGACGACAACGCCCTGATGGTGCTGTGGGGCGGCGGTCGCCAGGATCTCGGCCCCGCCAGCAAGACCGAGCTCGCGCGCGACCTCGTCGCGATGATCGCCGAGCGTTACCGCGCTGCCGGCGCGACCCGCGCCAGCGCCTGATGAATACCGCGCCCGTCCGCCGTCCGCCGCTGCGCGTGCGCATCCTCGATGCGCGCCTCGGGCGCGACTGGCCGTTGCCGGCCTACGCGACCGAGGGTTCCGCCGGGCTCGATCTGCGCGCCTGCGTCGATGCGCCGCTCGTGCTCGAGCCTGGCCGCGCCGAGCTGATTCCCACGGGCCTGTCGATCTGGCTCGAAGACCCGGGCCTCGCGGCGATGATCCTGCCGCGCTCCGGGCTCGGCCACAAACACGGCCTCGTGCTCGGCAATCTCGTCGGCCTGATCGACTCCGACTACCAGGGGCCGCTGATGGTGTCGGCGTGGAACCGCGGCAGCGCGGCCTACACGATCCAGCCGGGCGAGCGCATCGCGCAGCTGATCGTCGTGCCCGTCGTGCAGGTGGAACTCGACGTGGTCGATGACTTCACGGCGTCGCAGCGCGGCGCCGGTGGCTTCGGCAGTTCCGGCACGCGCTGAGCCGGTTCAGTTCAGCGCGGTCGCGCTGCCGCTGCGCAATTGCCGGAAGCGGTCGATATCCGCCTGGAACTGCGCGCGCAACGTGTTCTCTTCGGTGCGCCGCGATTGCAGCAGGTTTTTCTGCGTGCGCGCCTCGTTGAGCGTGCGCACCAGGCTGTCGGCGAGCCGATCAGGCAGCGGTTTGGCGTCCGGGTTTTCGTTGTACGGTCGATACGCCTGTGCCTGCAGCTGCAATGCGCCGAGCCGGTCCTGCAGCGTCGCCAGATAGGATTCGGTCGACTCGCGCTGTTCGCCGAGTTGCGCCAGGCGCGTGTCGCGCACCTGTTCGATGTCGCGGGTCGAGGTATACGTGGCCAGCAGGAAGCGGTCGTGCTGGGCGCGCCGCGCGTCGCTGTCGGCGCGCTTCTTGTCTTCGACCTGCTGGGCGGCGGTGCGCTGCGCCTCGATGCGCCGCAACTCCACGCCCTGGCTGTTCAGCACGCGCAGCTCGTTCTTCGCGTACTGCGGCGGGACGCGATCGCCGTATTGTCGGTTGCCGTTCTCGTCGACCCAGGAGTAGGACAGGGTCTCGCTGCCCTGCGTGCGCTTCTGCTTGCGCGGCTTGTCGGACGCGAACGTCGACGTGGCAGCGAACGCCGCGAGCAACGCCACGATGAGGAGCCGGCCAGCCATAAGCGCAATTGTGCACCCGTCCGGGGATTAAGGAAATTCACCCGATTCCGTATGTTTGCCGATACTGCCGCAGCGCGGCGAGATCATCGTCCGAAATGCGAAGCCGGTCACCGGCGGCGCCGCTGACCGCTTCGATGAGCTCGGCGAGTGTGAGGATGCTCACACATTGCAGCCCGAACTCGGCTGCGACCTCCTGCACGGCTGAACGGGGCCCCTGGCCGCGCTCCTGGCGGTCCAGGGCCAGCAGCACGCCGGCGGGCGTGGCGCCGGCAGCCCGCAGCAGGTCGACCGATTCGCGGATCGCCGTGCCCGCCGTGATGACGTCGTCGACGATGACCACGCGCCCGGCGAGCGGCGTGCCGACCACCTGGCCGCCTTCGCCATGCGTCTTGGCTTCCTTGCGGTTGAAGGCCCAGGGCAGGTTGCGGCCGTGCTGCGTCGACAGCGCGATGGCCGTCGCGGTGACCAGCGGGATGCCCTTGTACGCCGGCCCGAACAGCATGTCGCAGGGCAGGCCGGCGCGCTGCAGCGCCGCGGCATAGCACTGGCCCAGCACGGCGATCGACTCGCCATCGTTGAACAGGCCGGCGTTGAAGAAGTACGGGCTTTCGCGCCCGGACTTGAGCGTGAAGCGCCCGAAGCGCAGCGCGCGACGCGCGAGCGCGAGCTCGATGAAGCTGCGTTGATAGGGTTCCATCCCGCTATGATAACGCGGTGCGCGTCGTCACCCTGAATCTCAACGGTATCCGTTCTGCCGCGAGCAAGGGTGCGTTCGCCTGGCTGCGCTCGCTCGATGCGGATGTCATCTGCCTGCAGGAAACCAAGGCGCAGGTGCACCAGCACGACGGCCACGACGTCGTCCTCGACGGCTACCACAGCTTTTTCCACGATGCGTTGCGGCCGGGGTACTCGGGCGTGGCGCTGTATTCGAAGCGCAAACCCGACGAGGTCGTGCGCGGCTTCGGCGTCGCCGAGTTCGACAACGAGGGCCGCTATCTCGAGGCGCGCTTCGGTGATCTCGCCGTCGTGTCGCTGTACCTGCCATCGGGCTCGTCGGGTCCCGAGCGGCAGGCGTCGAAGTTCCGCTTCCTGGAATCCTTCATGCCGTGGCTGCGCGGCCTGAAGCGCCGCAAGCGCAACCACATCCTGTGCGGCGACTGGAACATCGCGCACCAGCCGATCGATCTCAAGAACTGGAAGGCCAACCAGAAGAACTCGGGCTTCCTGCCCGAG
>JBIITU010000449.1:0-2704 GCA_044340335.1 Steroidobacteraceae bacterium | reverse complement strand
ATCGTTCGCGGGTTCGATGCCCACCACGATGCCGGCGTTGGCGTTGCGCTCGTTGCGCGAGTACTGGCTCATGCCGTTCGTGACGACGCGGCCCGGTTCGGACGTCGCCGCGACGACCGTGCCGCCCGGGCACATGCAGAAGCTGTAGACGGCGCGCCCATTGCGCGCATGGTGCACGAGCTTGTAGTCGGCCGCGCCGAGTGCCGGGTGGCCTGCGAACGTGCCGTAACGCGCACGGTCTATCATCGATTGCGGATGCTCGATGCGAAAGCCGATCGCGAAAGGCTTGGGCTCGATGAAGACCCCGCGCTGGTGCAGCATGCGGAAGGTGTCCCGCGAGCTGTGGCCGAGTGCAAGCACGACGTGATGGCTGGCGAGTATCGTGCCGTCGTCGAGTTGCACGCCCTGCACCCGGCCATCCTCCAGCAGCAGGTCCGTGACCTTGCTTTCGAAGCGCACTTCGCCGCCCAGCTTGATGATCTCGGCGCGCATCGCGGCGACCACGCCGGTCAGGCGGAACGTTCCGATGTGCGGCCGGCTCACGTACAGGATTTCGGGCGGCGCACCGGCGCGCACGAACTCACGCATGACCTTGCGACCGTAGAACTTTGGGTCCTTGATCTGGCTGTACAGCTTGCCGTCGGAGAACAGGCCGGCACCGCCTTCGCCGAACTGCACGTTCGATTCCGGCAGCAGAATCCGCTTGCGCCACAGTCCCCAGGTGTCCTGCGTGCGGCGCCGGACATCGCGACCGCGCTCGAGCACGATCGGCCGATAGCCCTGCTGGGCCAGAACCAGCGCTGCGAACAGTCCGCCCGGACCGAAGCCGACCACGACCGGACGCTCATCCAGGCCCGTCGGCGCGGTCGCGGGCGGGTAATAGTGCGTGTCCGGCGCCGGCCCGACATGCCGATCCGCCGCGCAGCGGCGCAGCACTTCGGGCTCATCGCGCACGGTCACGTCGACGATGTACACGAACGTGATGGCGCTGCTTCTGCGGCGCGCGTCGTGGCTGCGCTTGAAAACGGTGAAGTCGAGCAGATCCGCGTCGTCGACGCGCAGGCGCTCGACGATGGCCTTGCGCAGCGCGTCGGCGGGGCCTTCGATCGGCAAGGCGAGTTCGGTGATCCGCAGCATCGTCAATTCCTGGTCGGTGGACCCGACAGAGGGGGCGATTGGCGGTATTCTAGCGCGTCATGGCCCGATCCAAGAGCAGCAGCCTCTGGCTGCAGCGACACGTCAACGACCCTTACGTCAAACAGGCGCAGAAGGACGGCTATCGTTCGCGGTCTGCCTACAAGCTCATCGAGCTGAACGAGCGGGATCGTCTGCTGAAGCCGGGCATGCGGGTCATGGATCTCGGCTCCGCGCCGGGCGGCTGGTCCCAGGTCGCGGGCCGCAGTGTCGGCTCGAAGGGCCGCGTGCTCGCAACCGACATCCTGCCGATGGATCGGATCACCAATGTCGATTTCATCCAGGGCGACTTCACCGAAGACGAGGTGGTCGAGAAGATCTTCGAGTGGCTCGCCGGCGAGAAATTCGATCTGATCATTTCGGACATCGCGCCCAATATCTCAGGCATCGACTCCGCCGACCAGGCGGCCTGCATGTACTTCCTCGAACTTGCGCTCGATACGGTGCGCAAGGCGCTCAAGCCCGGCGCTAACTTCGTCGCCAAGATGTTCCAGGGGGAGGGCTCCGACGCCTATCTCAAGGAGCTGCGCAAGTCGTTCGTCAAGGTGTCGATTCGCAAGCCCGCGGCATCGCGCCCCAAGTCGCGCGAGGTGTACATCGTGGCGCGCGGCTTTCGCGGCGCCTAGGGCGGCTCATTCTCTGCGGGCGTTGCCGGCGCGCAGCGCGCGGAACAGCTGGATGCCGCAGACCACGGAGCCCATCGCCGGAAGGATCGCGACCGCCGCCAGCATGATGCTGAGGACGGTGCCGTGGCCCAGTCCCACCGAGAGCCGAAACACGCCGACGCCGCCGGCGATCAGCATCGTCCAGGTCACCGCCAGCATGGCGGTCTCGGGCATTGCGTTCGACAACAGCAGCGGCACGAGCAGCGTGGCCGTGCCGATGGCGGTCAGCAGCAGTCCGGTGAGATCGCGAGCGACGGGTTTCGATCCCAAGGGATCGTCGCTCGGCGACGGGGCTGTTTCACTCATGTTCGCTGCGCGCTCCACGTACCCACAAGCCATGTGAATCATGCCTGCCTTCGATCTCGGGCGCGAATGGCCTCGCGTTACAGTCCGTGCAGCGCAATCCCGCGGGCAGCGGCTGGAGCGGTCGTACCGGTCACGCTGTCGATGATCGCATCCGCGAGCAGTGCCGCCACCTCCGGATCATCGTTCGGCGGCTGCCAGAGATCCCAGCTGCCGCGATACTGTTGCTGCACGGGCCGCTGCGGATCCGGTCGACCGCGCGCCGGGTCGTAGCCGAGGTGGCCGAAGTCCGAGACATCGAATGCCAGGGACGGGTCCAGATCATCGCGCGCCCTGTTCGCCGGCGTGGTGCGCATCGGCGGGTAGGGCCGACCGTCGGCACAACCGCCCATGTCGAAACAGCAGGGCTCCGTACCCGAGCCGCTGCGCGCGGGGCATTGTGTGTCCACCCAGTTGCCCCAGTAGTCCGCAAACGGATGCCCGATGTCGGGATAGGTCTCGAAGTCGAGCGATTGGATACGCGCCCAGCTGCGCCAACCGAT
>JBIITU010000091.1:0-9822 GCA_044340335.1 Steroidobacteraceae bacterium | reverse complement strand
GCAGCCGGAAACGCCGTTCGTGCACATCGATATCGCCGGCATGGCCTGGGAACTGAATGGCAGGCCCACCGAACCCAAGGGCGCCGTCGGCTTCGGCGTACGCCTGTTCGACGAGGTCGCGCGACGGCACCAGTCGGATTAGCCGCGACCCGGGCCGCGGTGCGAATCGGGAAAGCGCTCGAACTTCAGCAGCAGCAGGCAGCCCGCCACCAGCAGTGCGGCGTTCATGCCCAACGCAAACTGATAGTCGCCGGTGCGGTCCACGGACTCGGCGGTCAGCAATGGGCCGATGCCGCCACTCAGCGAGTAGGCACCGTAGAACGTGCCGTAGATGCGACTGAACGACAGCGGACCGAAGTAGCGACTGGTCACGTATGCGATCACATCGACCTCGGCGCCGACCGCGAGACCGACCAGCATCGCGGCGACGAATGCGGTCGGTCCCCCCGCACCGGATGCCAGCAGCGCGACGCCGCACAGGGCCGCCAGCAGGAACGCCAGCGCCACGCGCGGCGCGAAGAAGCGGTCCATCAGCCAGCCGGTCACGAGCCTGCCGCTCGTGACGGCGAGGAACAGCATGGACTGGGCCAGCGCGGCCAGCATCGGCGACAGGCCACGCGCGCCCAGCAGCGGCACCAGGTGCAGCATCACGCTCTGCACGGCAAGCCCGACGAGGAAGAAGGTGCCGAGCACCATCCAGTAGGCGCGCGTGCGCAGCGCCTCAGCCAGCGTCAGGCCGGGCAAGGAAGCGGCAGCAACCGGCGCGCCTGCGGTCGGTTCTGGAGGCGGATCGCCATCGGCGCGTTGGCCGACGGATTCCGGGCTGTCGCGCAGCAGCAGCGTGATCGTCGGCATCGCGATCACGGCGATCGCGGCCGCCAGCAACAGATAGGCATTGCGCCAGCCGTACTGTTCGATCATGGCTTGCGCGAACAGCGGCCACAGGAAGCCGCCGATGCCGACGCCGGAAAGCGCGATGCCTAGCGCGAGGCCGCGACGGCGGTCGAACCACAGCGTGATCACGCGTGCGAAGGCGACGTGCGTGGTCGCGAGCGCGAACAACGCGAACGCGACGAAGCGCGCGTAGAAGGTCCACAGCGAAGCGCCCTGCCACGCGAACGACGCGAAGATCAGCACCTCGCAGGCGAACGCGAGCAGCACCACGCGCCGCGCACCGTAACGGTCGACGAGTCCGCCGATGACGGGCGCCAGCGGCGCGGAAGTCAGCGTGATCACCAGCAACGCCGCGAAGGCTTCACTCTGCGACCAGCCGAAGGCCTCACGCAGCGGACCGATGAACACGCCGAAAGTCGACACGACTGCCGTCGCGATGCCGCAGGCCAGACCGACGACGCAGGCGGCGAGGACACGCCAGCCGAGGAAGTGTGCTTGACTCATGCAGGTTCCATTGGTCGCTCTTGAGAAGATTCGATCAGCTCGATCAGTTCGCCTGCGGCGCCGCGCAGCAGACCCGCGCGCCGCCCGCGGTAAGGTAACCCGGACAGCGCGCGCGGCGCCTGCAGCCAGCGCACGTCGAAAGATGCGAGGTCTGCGCATTCGAACGACACGAGCGCGAACCCGACCGGCAGCTCGCCGCTGGCACTCGGGCGCAGGCGTGCCGCCGCGGGCAACTGGTCGACTTCGATCAGGCTGTCGCGCGCCATCTTGACGATGCCGAGCGGGATGCGGTGCTGGTCCGGCAGCCCGAAGCTGTCGTTGATGATCTTGACGATGGTCGGGGCAGCGCCGATGGTTTCGGTGCCGAGCACCCGCGCGTGGAACGCGAGCACCGCTGCCAGATCTGCACAGCCCAGTATCGCGATGAACGGCCGATCCACCCGTGACTGCGCGGCGTGAAGGCCCATGATGGTGCGATCCGCGGGCAGCGCCGTCAGGTACAGCAGCTCACCTGCGGGGCCCTCGACCTGCATCGCGTGGATCGCGGCGTCGAACGGCAGCGGACGCGGCGGAATCAGCAGCTTGAACGGCGAACCCTGCAACTCTGCCACCAGCGAGTACGGATCGCGAACCAGCACTTCCATCGCATTCCAGCCGTGACCGGGCAGCGCGACCGGCGTTGCCGGCAGCGCAGGCGCCTCGATCAGACGCAGCAGCGTGTCAGGAGATTGGGACGCGTGCAGCAGCATGCTGCGGCGACCAGCCAGCGCGGGGTGGCCCCAGAGCCGCGCCAGATCCACGCTGATGCTGCCTTCGCCAGCGACGACGTAGTCCAGCGAGCGACAGTAGGCCTGCGCGGTCGCGGCCGGATCAGGCGTGGTCAGTGTGAACGCACACAGCCGGGCAAGCCCGCCTGCCGCGGAAACGTTGGCGGCCATCATCAACCCGCGCCGCGCCACGCGCCGAAGCAGAACCAGCGGATGCCGTCACCCAGTCGGCCGGTCTTGTCCGAGGCGACGTCGAGGCCGGCGTCGAGCGCGGCGCGCCAGCGACGCTCGCCGAGCGCGCTGATCGACGGCACTACGAACTGGACGTAGTCGCTGTCGCTGAAGCCGGCGTCGCGCAGCAGCCGGCGCGGATCGCGGGCGCGGAAAGCCCGGTAGAACGGTTCGTTGTTGTAGTAGCCATCCCAGTCGAGATAGAACGAATCGTAGGGCGACAGTTGCACGGCCGGTGGCAACTCCATGTGCAGCATCAAGCCACCGGGCCGCAATACCCGTCGCGCCTCGGCCAGCACCTTCGGGATACCCTTCGGCGGCACTTCATGCAGGAACATCGACGAGAACACGACGTCGAAACTGGCGGCCGGAAACTCCAGCGCCTCCGCATTCATCTGGTGGAAATGAATCTCGCGCCGTTGCGACTGCGCGCGCGCATGCGCATAGCGCAGGCAGGGCGCGGCGACGTCGATGCCATGGACCTCCGCATCCGGATAGATGTCTTTCCAGGCGCCAGTGTTGTGACCGACGGTGCAGCCGAGGTCGAGCACCTTCTTCGGCGCAAACTGCGGATGACGCTCACGGACGAAGCGCGCGATCGACTGCCCGATGTCATCGAGGTTGGGACCGAACAGGCCGAACGTCGAGATCGCGAGCCGTTGCTCGTAGACCGCGCCCATCGTCAGGTCGTCATCGCAGTATTCGGCGACGTAGCTGCCTGGCATCAGGTGGATATCGACCGCCGAGACCGAGCGGGGCACGGCAAAGTCGCGCTTGAGCTGCAACGACCCGGGCGCACGGGCGGCGAGCCGCTGCGCGGCGCGCAGCAGACGCGGACGTTCACGCTCGATCGCGGGGCGCACGGTCTGGTACAGCATGTCCTGCGAGATCACGCGCAGGCTCGAGAAGAATCGGAAGCTGTCGCGCCCGCGCAGCGCTGCATGCACGTCTGCGGCCGTGCGCGGCGCCGCGCCATGCCGCGCCGTCCACGCAGGCTCGGCAGCGTCTTGATAATCACGCCGCAGCGCTGCGGCCAGATCGTTCAACACGTGGCGACGCAGCGCCGATACGAACGCCGCGCGCGCCTTCTCGTCGCGGCGCAGCGGGACACTCAGTTCATGCGACCGATCCGCCACCCAATGCCTCGCTTCACAGCAGCCTGGCCGGCACGTTAACCGATACGGCGCGCGTGTTGCACCGACCGGTTGAGCCCGCCCGGGATTACCCCGACTTTCGCGGCTCAGACCGCCTGAATGACGGCACCATGACCATGCGCTCGGGCTAGCCTGGCATCGCAAGTCACGAGCGGCGCATCGAGGGCTTCGGCCAGTGCGACGTACACCGCATCGTAGGCGGTCAGCGTGGTTCGCAATTGCCAGGCGCGCCTCATCAGGTCCACGTGGGGGTGACGCTCGATGCGTATTCCGCGGAAATCGTCGAGGGCCTGAATGGCGCGACGCTCAAGCAGAGCGCCGCTCAGCGCGAGTCGGCGCAACGTCTGAGCCACCTCGACGTCGATCAGGTGCGGCGCGTTCAGGCGGACGGTACTGGACAGCAGCAGTTCATCCAGGACCTGAGCCTTCGGAGTGCGGAGCAGCAGCTCCAGCACCGCGGAGGCGTCGGCAATGATCACCGGGCGTCACGCTCGGCGCGCAGTGCCTCGCTTGGCGAGAGTTTGCCGGAGTAGGCCTCGCGCTCCTGCAGGCGACGACGCATTTCATCGGGTGTCGGCTGCTCGGCGATCTTCCTGACTTCCCGGATCAGGAAGTCCGAAAGCGGCAAGCCGGCAAGTGCGGCCCGCGCCTTGAGCTGACGATGGAGGGCGTCGGGCACGTTGCGCAGCTGGATCATTTTTGACATGTGTAAAAGCTTAATCACATGTGCATCACATGTCAATGTATGAAGGCATGTCGTCCATGCCGCCCGGAGCCATGGTGGCCATGGTCGTGGTTGTAACGGGGTACGACCCCGATTCCACGCGCTTCTCCGACCGGAGAAGCAGCTAGAAGACGTAAATGAACCCAATGCCCGCTTCGGCTTAGTAGTTGCTGCGTGCAATGGGACTGCGCCGGATGTCGCTGCCAAAATGTTCATAGAGCACCTCGCCGAAGATCTGCCACTTCTCGTTGATGTAATTCCGGTAGGTGTAATTGAACCCGATCGAGCGGAACCCTCCACTCAGGTTGGTCGCAGCCAGTCCCGATGCCGCTGACTGGCCGGCGTCTATGCCAAAGTCTCTATTGGCCCGCTTGCCATCGTTGAAAACCGCAACGATGCCGAGCTCGGAACCGGTTCCATCGCGCTTGTCGCCGAAGCGGCGCCCCACGCCAAAATACCGAGATTTCCGTTATCACCGGTGACAACACGGCCATCCAGCCAATAGCGCCAATCGGCATCAAAAGCACGACGCGCTTGCAGCACGAGTTCAGTACCCTCGTCGGTATTGCCGAGTCCATTCAATCGGCCATCATCGGAATCACTTTCCTCGCGCCCTTCATCAAAGGCCACGGTGGCCTCCAACAGCCACGTGTCCGAACGAAGTCCACGCCAACCCAGCGCTTCACCGGCCCAGTAAAAAACATTGTCACCTCTGCGCCATTGCGCTGCGCCAGCAGGCTGAACTTCGAAGCCGAACTCATCCGACCCTTCGTAGGCCGATTCGTATTCAACACCCAGACCCAGCCCGAAACCCCAGCCATCATCACCCCTCGTGAAGTCGTCGACCGAGGGTAAGGGCACCAAAGCTGTTTTTCCGTCCTGAGCTGATGCTGTTTGAAAGGCGAACGCATGTACGAGCACTGCCAGCAGTAAACCCGTGAGCTTTTTCATTGGAACTCCGTTCAGCATGTGGATGATCAACTGCTTTGCGTACCGGGCGGGCGTCAGGCCCCATTGGATGAGGCCTGCGGGGGAACCTGTGACGCCGCCGGCGGCGAGGAATCGCTGCGGCGATAGCGAAGAGTTCGGCCGCCGTCGACGCGCGTGTCCAGCGCAACCCATTCGTCGCTGCCGACCGCGTAGGCGACCTCGATGTCGAGTTGAGGGCCGCGCAGCGCATAGCGCTCGACCGCGACATTCCGCTGGCCGATGCGCACGACGCCGCGACCAAGCGGCCGGGTATCGACCGGTACGTGCTCGCCGGTCTGGGGATTCAGCAACCGCCCGCGCGCCAGCAGGCGCTGCTTGTCCCAGTAGGCGAAGCCGCCAACGCAGCGATCCAGCTTCCGCTCGATGCCGCTGCTGGTCACTGCGAAGGCTTCCGGGGCCGCTCGACCGCTGACCTCGAACAACTTCCCGTTGGAGTTCGTACGCGAATCGATCTGCTCGAGGCATTCACCGCGCCAGTACTCGACGTTGCGGTGGTCGTAACCGAAAGCCTTGATGCCGAGTACCCGGACCTCGAACTCCGCGCGCGATTCCACGCGCAGACCGCTCGACGTCTGCGACAGCTCGAACTGCTGCGAACCGATCGGGCGGTCGTTCAGGAACACGTCGAACGCGATTCGCTCCGGCGGCGACGGCGCTGCCCGTGCAGGCTGCGGCTGGCCGGCGGCGGCTGCGACGACGCAGGCGAGCCAGGCGAGCTTGAAGCCTGCGAACTTGATCCCAGTGCGAACGCTGGCCGACATTGCGGGCCAGGTGATCTCGGCAAGACGTGATGCGCGCTGCTTCATGGCGCGCAGATTGGCGCCAGCCGCGTGAAGGGGGCGTGAAGGGCGCGTCGAGACGACGTGAAGCGCGCCTAGGCGGCACCGCCTCCGGTCTGGGCCTTCATCTCGACCTGCGCTGCTGGAAAGCGGATACGTATCCGGGTGCCAACTCCCGGCTCACTCGCGATTTCGAGCGGCCAGCCGAACCGGTCCGACAGGCGCCGCACGATCGTGAGCCCGACGCCGTGGCCGCCGCGACGACTACCTTCGCCGCGCACGAACGGGCGAAACATCGCGTCGACCCGGTCCGGCGTCATGCCGACACCGGTGTCCTCGATGACGATCGTCTGTGGCTCGACCCGAACCCGTACTTCGCCATGTTCCGTGTACGAGAAGGCGTTCCTGAGCAGGTTCCCGAAAATGACCGACAGCACTTTCTCAGGAGCCTCGACCTGCAGTCGGCACGACTCGACCATACTCGACTCGATGGGCCGGCCTTCGGCAAGGCTGCGGGCACGTTCCAACTCGTCCGCCAGCAGATCGTTCAGGCATACAGGCTTCGATTGCAGTCCGACTTCAGCCTCGCGCGCGAGCAGCAGGAAGGCAGTGGTCAGCTCGTCCATGTCGCGGGCCGCCCTCCCGACGCGCTCCGCCGCGCGCCGGCTCGACGGTGACAGCGACTCATCAGCCCGCAGCATGTCGCTGGAAAGCTGCAGCACCGTCAGCGGGCTGCGCAGCTCGTGGCTCGCGTCGCGAGTGAACTCGCGCTCGCGCGCGATGAAGTCGGCCAGCCGCTGTGAATATCGGACGAGCGCATCGGAGAGTTCTCGCACTTCATCGTCCGCGTCGCGCGGCAGGCGACCGGGGTCGAGCTTCTGCGGTTCCGGCGACGAAGGATTGAGCTCACGCACCTGCCTCGCCAGCGCGATGATGGGCGAGAACGCGCGTTTCGATGCACGGAACGCGAGCCAGGCGGACAGGTAGAGCCCCATCAGCACGGCTGCGAGGGGCAAGAGGCCGAACAGGGTCGCGAGGCGTGCGACGCCGCCGCGATCGAAGACGAGGAACAGGCGCTGCGCTCCCTGGTCGGTCACATAGACCATCACGTCGACCTCACCGGTGCTCTGGTCGTGAAACCCGGGCGGCAGGGTCGCGAGATCTGCCGGCACGCTCTCGATGTAGCCCTGCAGGTTGACCGTATCCGGGAGTGGGAACGTCGCGTCGTCTGCGCGCCGCGACCAGAAATGCGCGGCTTCGTCGCGCAACGCCTCGCGGATCAGCACGCCTTCGAGCAGCGCGCTGGCGACGAACACGCTGATCACGGCGGCCGCGCCGATGAAGGCCGCCTGCAGCAGGAAAGTGCGCCCGAGGCGTGCGCGCAGGCCTGACTCAGGGGCCATCGTCGGAGATCCGGTAGCCGGTTGAAGCCAGCGTGTGCAACATCGGCCGATCGAAGGGCCTGTCGATGACCTTGCGGAGGTTATAGAGATGGCTGCGCAGCGTGTCACTGTCGGGCAGCAGGTCGCCCCAGACCTCCCGCTCGAGCTGCTGTCGGCTCACCACGCCCGGCGACGCTCGCATCAGTACCGTCAGCATCTTGAGGCCGATCGGCGTCAGCGTCAGCGACTTGCCGGCGCGCGTGACCTGAAGCGTCGAGGTATCGAGCACGAGGTCCCCCACCGTGTAGACCTCGCGCGCGACCGAACCGCGTTGCCGGCGTAGCAGCGCGCGCACCCTCGCCTCGAGTTCGCGGACTTCGAACGGCTTCACGAGGTAGTCATCCGCGCCGGCGTCGAGCCCCGCGATCTTGTCGTCGAGCGTATCGCGCGCGGTCAGCATCAGTACGGGCGTAGCGCGGCGCGCCTGCTCGCGCAGCTTGCGGCACAGCGAGATGCCGTCGAGCCCCGGCAGCATCACGTCGAGCACGATCACGTCGTAGGGATTGCTGACTGCGAGGTGAAGTCCCGTGACGCCGTCCTGGGCGAAGTCGACGGAGAAGCCGCGCTGCTCGAGGAAGTCGAGGATCGACTCGGCGATGTCCCTGTGATCCTCGATGACGAGGATCGCACCCTGCTTGCCGTCGTCGGTCATCGTCGGGGGACGCATGGGTGGGCGGCGCGAAGCGGCATTTCCCGGATTGTACGTGACGTCCTTCCTGGCCGACGCGCCCAAAGAAAAAGCCCCGGGAGTCTCCCCCCGGGGCCTTCTTTCTCGACGACTGTCGAGCGACGCGCGCCTCGCGGCGCGGGGCGTCAGAGGCTCGCGCCTCTTACATGCCCATGTCGCCCATGCCGCCCATGCCGCCCGGAGACGGGTGGCCATGGTCGTGGTCGTCCTTCGGCGCTTCGGCGATCATCACTTCCGTCGTCAGCAGCAGGCCGGCGACCGACGCCGCGTTCTGCAGCGCGAGGCGCGTGACCTTCGCCGGATCCAGGATGCCTGCGTCGAGCATGTCGCCATACTCGCCGGTGCCGGCGTTGTAGCCGTAGGCACCCTTGCCCGCCTTCACCTGGTTCAGGATGACGGCAGCATCTTCGCCCGCGTTCTCGACGATCTGGCGCAGCGGCTCCTCGATCGCGCGCGTCAGGATGCGAATGCCGACCGTCTGGTCCTCATTCTTCCCTTCGAGCTTGTCGAGCGCCTTCTGCGCGCGGATCAGCGCCACGCCACCGCCCGGCACCACGCCTTCTTCGACGGCGGCACGGGTCGCGTGCAGCGCGTCTTCGACGCGGGCCTTCTTTTCCTTCATTTCGATCTCGGTGGCCGCACCGACCTTGATCACGGCAACGCCGCCGGAGAGCTTCGCAACGCGCTCCTGCAGCTTTTCCTTGTCGTAATCGCTGGTGGCTTCTTCAGCCTGCGAGCGGATCGACTCGACGCGCGCCTTGATGTCCGACGCCTTGCCGGCGCCGTCGATGATCGTGGTGTTTTCCTTCTCCACGACGACCTTCTTGGCCTCGCCCAGGTCGTTCAACGTCGCCTTCTCGAGCTGCAGGCCGACTTCGTCGGAAATGACCGTGCCGCCCGTCAGGATCGCGATGTCCTGCAGCATGGCCTTGCGACGATCGCCGAAGCCCGGCGCCTTCACGGCGGCGACCTTCAGGATGCCGCGGATGTTGTTGACGACCAGGGTGGCCAGCGCCTCGCCCTCGACGTCTTCGGCGACGACGATCAGCGGACGACCCGCCTTGGCGACGCCCTCGAGCACCGGCAGCATTTCGCGGATGTTCGAGATCTTCTTGTCGACGAGCAGGATGTACGGCTTGTCGAACTCGGCCGTCTGGTTCGCCTGCTGGTTGATGAAGTACGGCGACAGGTAGCCGCGGTCGAACTGCATGCCCTCGACGACGTCGAGTTCGTTCTGCAGGCCCGAGCCTTCCTCGACCGTGATCACGCCTTCCTTGCCGACCTTCTCCATCGCCTGGGCGATGGTCTTGCCGATCGACTCGTCGCTGTTGGCGCTGATCGTGCCGACCTGCGCGATCGCCTTGGTGTCCTTGCAGGGCTTGGCGAGCTTCTTGATCTCTTCGGTCGCGACGATCACGGCCTTGTCGATGCCGCGCTTGATGTCCATCGGGTTGCGGCCCGACGCGACGGCCTTCATGCCTTCGCGGATGATCGCCTGCGCGAGCACGGTGGCGGTCGTGGTGCCGTCGCCGGCCTCGTCAGAGGTGTTGGAAGCGACTTCCTTCACCATCTGCGCGCCCATGTTCTCGAACTTGTCCTTCAGCTCGATTTCCTTCGCGACCGACACGCCATCCTTGGTGATGGTGGGG
>JBIITU010000448.1:0-2722 GCA_044340335.1 Steroidobacteraceae bacterium | reverse complement strand
GCAGGCACAGATCGGATGCCATGTGCCGGATCACCGCGAGCTGCTGGAAGTCCTTCTCCCCGAACACGGCCACATCGGGCTGCACGATGCCGAACAACTTGGCAACCACGGTGGCCACGCCCTCGAAGTGACCGGGTCGGAACTCGCCGCACAAACCGTCGGACACGCCCGGCACGATCACGCGGGTCGCGAGCTGCGTGCCGTTCGGGTAGATCTCGGCGCCATCCGGAATGAACATCAGGTGGCAACCCGCCTCGCGCAGCATGTCGGCATCGCGCTGCGGCGTGCGGGGGTAGTGGTTGAAATCCTCGTTCGGCCCGAACTGCATCGGATTGACGAAGATGCTCGCGATGAAGCGATCGCCATGGCGTCGCGCGAGCTCGATCAGGCTCACATGACCGGGATGCAGGTTGCCCATGGTCGGCACGAAGGCGATGCGCCGACCCTCGGCGCGCCAGGCGCGCACCTGCTCCCTGACGATCGCGATCTTGTCGACCTGCAGCATCGTCATCGCCTCAGGTAAAGCAGTGTTCGGGCGCGGGATAGCTGCGATCCTTGACCGCGCGCACGTAGCGCTTCAGCGCCTCGAGGTTGTTGCCAGCGCCTTCCATGCAGTTCATGACGAAGCGCGGCTTGCGGCCGGTCGTGATGTCGAGCACGTCGTAGAGCACGAGGATCTGGCCGTCCGTCTGCGGTCCTGCGCCGATGCCGATCACCGGCACCTCGAGCTCGCGCGTGATGCGCTCGCCGAGCGCGCTGGGGATGCACTCGAGCAGGATGACGTCCGCACCGGCCGACTGCAGCGACTTGGCGTCCGCGACCATGCGCTCGGCCGCGTCGTTCTGCCGGCCCTGCACGCGGAAGCCGCCGGTCTTGTGCACCGACTGCGGTTTGAGACCGAGATGCGCGCAGACGGCGATGTCGTGCTGCGCGAGGAACTCGACGATCTCGAACTGCGTTGCGCCACTTTCGAGCTTGACCATCTCGGCGCCGCCCTCCTGCATCAGCCGCACCGAGTTCGCCAGCGCTTCGGTCTTCGATGGATAGCTCGCGAAAGGCAGGTCAGCCATCAGCAGCGGCCGCTGCAGGCCGCGCGACACGGCCTTGCAGTGGTAGACCATGTCGTCCATCGTGACCGGCACGGTCGTGTCGCGGCCCTGGATCACCATGCCGAGCGAGTCACCGACCAGCACCACGTCGACATCGGCCTCGTCGACGAGCACGGCGAAGCTCGCGTCGTAGCAGGTCATGCAGGCGATCTTCTCGCCCTTGGCGCGCATCGTGTGCAGCGTGGAGAGCGAGACCGGCGGCCGCGCGGAATCGCGGAGCTGGAGCTGGGTGTACATGCCTGGTCCCTCAGAGTGCGCTATGGCGCAGCGGATTGTAGTAGAGCCGTCCCCGCTTCATGCGCTGGATCGCGCCGAGCAGTTCGTCGAAGTCGGCGTCGTTGCCGACCGGGTCGATCGCGGCGGCATTGACGATCAACAGCGGCGCCGCGTCGTAGTCATGGAAGAAGCGCGCATAGGCTTCATTCAAGCGCTCGAGGTAATTGCGTTCGATCAGCCGCTCGTGCGCAATGCGGCGGCGCGCGATGCGCTCCATCAGCACGTCGACCGGCGCCTGCAGGAACACCACGAGATCGGGCTCGGGCGGTTCGATCGCAAGGCGCGAATGCACCTGCTCGTAGAGCGCGAACTCGGCATCCTCGAGCGTGATGCGGGCGAACAGGCGATCCTTGTCGAACAGGTAATCTGCCACGCGCACCGGCGCGAACAGGTCGCCCTGCTTCAATGCCGCGAGCTGCTGCGCCCGCTGGAACAGGAAATGCAGCTGCGCCGGGAACGCGCCGACCCGCGGGTTCGAATAGAAGCGCTCCAGAAACGGGTTCTGCTCCGCCTGTTCGAGCACGAGTTCTGCCGCAAGCCGCTCCGCCAGCCGGCGCGCAAGGCTGGTCTTGCCGACCCCGATCGGGCCTTCGATGACGATGTAGCGATGATTGGGCAGCGCCGCGTTCATGTCGGATTCGTTGCTCCTGTCGGCGCCGGGTAGCGCTCGATGCCCAGTGCGGTCACGCGGGCGGCGAGATCGCGCACGCTTCCGAGCCCTGGCACGTCGAGATCGGGCGCCAGGTCCCGCAGAGGATACAGAACGAAGTTGCGCTGCGGGATACCCGGGTGCGGCAGCGTCAGTGCCGGCTCGGCGCGCGTCTGGCGCCCGTGCACCAGCAGGTCGAGATCGATGCGGCGTGGTCCCCAGCGCTCGCGCGCCGGCGCACGGCCCTGCTGCAGTTCCAGTGCGCGCAGCTGCCCGAGCAAGGCTTCAGGGTCGAGGCGCGTCAGCAAGCCGGCGACCGCATTGATGAAGTCGGGTTGGCTCACGGGCCCGAACGGCGCGGTGCGGTACCAGGGTGAGCGCAGCACCAGCCGCGACTCGGGCAGTTGCCCGAGCGCGGCAAAGGCCTGCTGAAGTTGCGCTGGCGGATCGTCGAGATTACTGCCGAGGCCGACATAGGCCGGCCACCAGCTCGCGGACATCGCCACCTGCAGTGGCTCAGCCGCCGCCGCCCGGTGCCGCCGGGCGCCGCCGCCGCCGTCGACGCGACGACGGCTTGCGGGCACCCGCCTCGCGCGGCCGCGTGTTGGCGGTGGCATCCGCGAGTTTCTCGCGCTGCTCCGGCGTGGCAGCCTGCAGCGCCTCCCACCAACTTACCGTCTCGCGATGG
>JBIITU010000447.1:0-2728 GCA_044340335.1 Steroidobacteraceae bacterium | reverse complement strand
GCTGTCGTAGAGGCGCCGGTTCGGATACTTCTTGATGACCCTGGGTTCGCTCATCGCTTGCTCCCGAGGCGTCTGTACAGGCTGCAAGACTAGTACATCGAGCGGCGAGTACCCACAAATTTCGTCACGCCAGCCGCAACTCCCGCAGGCCCTTGATTCGGGCGGGTTCCCAGTGGTCCAGGGCCCAGTGCCACAGCCGTTGCAGCGGCCAGTCTGGATGGCCTTCCGGCGGCGGATGCCGCAGCAGCGCGAGCCCCAGCCCCAGCGTCGCGGACGGCCGGGCGACATCCAGGGCGAGGCTGCGGCGGGATTTCGCGAGCTTCGTGCCATCCGCTTCGAGCAGCAGGGGCAAATGCGCGTAGGACGTCTCCGGCAGACCCAGTGCGCGCTGCAGGGCACGCTGCCAGGGCGTGCTGTCGAGCAGGTCGGCGCCGCGTACGACGTCGGTCACGCCGCTCGCGGCATCGTCGACAACGACGGCCAGCTGGTAGGCCACGATGCCGTCCCGGCGGCGAACAACGACGTCGCGGTAGCGGGCGGCCGCGCAGGACTGCGGCCCCTGCAGCCGGTCCGACCAGCGCAACGGCGCCGGATCGGCCGGCATCCGGAAGCGGACGGCGTGGTCCTGCCAGGGCAGGCTGCGCGTCGCGCAGTCGGCAACGCAGCCCGGGGCGTCGTCCGCGTCGAGCGCCAGTTGGCGTCGCGTGCAGGCACAGGCAAACAGGTGGCCGGCGCGCGCCAGCGCGGTCAACGCTGCGGCATGCCGGTCGGTGTGCTGCGACTGGCGAACGATGTCGCCGCTGTGTTCGAAGCCAAGCCGCGCAAGCGTGTCGAGGATGCGGGCGGCGGCGCCGGCGACATTGCGCGGGGTGTCGAGATCTTCGAGGCGCAGCAGCCAGCTGCCGCCGGCACGCCTCGCTTCCAGATAGCTGCCCACTGCCGCGAGCAGTGAACCCAGGTGAAGGTCGCCCGTAGGCGAGGGCGCGAAGCGACCCACGTACCGCACGGGCGGCACGCGGCGCGGCTCAGCGGTAGCGATCGTCCCGATCGCCGTACTGGCGTTCGCGACGCTCGCGGCGCTCCTGCGCTTCGATCGACAAGGTGGCAACGGGGCGTGCTTCGAGCCGCTTGATGCCGATCTCCTCGCCGGTCTCGAGGCAGTAGCCGTAGCTGCCGTCTTCGATGCGCTTGAGCGCCTCGTCGATCTTGCGGATCAGCTTGCGCTCGCGATCGCGGGTGCGCAGTTCGAGGCTGAACTCCTCTTCCTGGGTTGCGCGGTCGTTCGGATCAGGGAAGTTGGCGGCCTCGTCCTTCATGTGCGAGACAGTGCGGTCGACCTCGACCATCAGATCGCGCTTCCAGCTCTGCAGGATCTGGCGGAAGTGGCCGAGTTGCTCCCGGTTCATGTACTGCTCGCCACGCTTGGCGATGTACGGCTGGACGTTGCGCGGTCCCGCCAGCAGGCTCGATGACTCTTCGCCATCCTCGCCATCGCCGGGCTCGATCTGGGGTCGATTCATCGTGCCGCGCGAGATGCCGGTAGCGACGACCGGGGGCGCTGTGCGCGCCGGTGCCTTGGGAGCGGCGGGTGTTGCAGCGGTGCGGGTCGGCACGGTCGCGACGGGTTCGGGCGCGGCCGGCTTCGCAGCCGCAGCGCGGGTGACGCCCGCCGGTTTTGCGGCGACGCTTGCAGGCGCTGGCTTGGCGGCAGCGGCAGGCTTGGCGGCAGCGGTAGGCTTGGGTGCAGCGGCAGGCTTGGCGGCAGCGACGGGCTTGACGGTTTTGATGACGGTTTTCACTTTCATTGGAGCGGGGGCGCGCTTCGCCTTTGGCGGAGCGACGGGCTTGCGCGCAGGTTTGGCGGACTTGGCGGATTTACCGGGGGCGGCCTGGCGTTGCTTGGCGGCTGTCGCGGTCGATTTCACGGGCGCAGCCTTTGGCTTTGCAGCCTTGCTCTTGGCAGCCGGTTTCTTCGTGGGCATTGAAAGCCTCCTGGGCGAATCGCCCCGCCCGCGTCCGACACGCGGAACGCGTAATTATACCGGCCGGGTCCACGCTGTACAGGCCGCAGGATCCTCGATGTCCCGGAGCAGCAGTGCTGTCAAGGTAGTTCGACGCGTGGTGCCGGGCGCCAGCCAGGCTGTCCGCGTTCTGCGACTATCGTGGTGTAGATTCCGCCGCGCACGTTGAATCTGGCCGTCAGGCGCAGGAAGCGCGGCTGGGTCGCTGCAGCAAGCTGATCGGCAATCTCGTTGGTGACAGCCTCATGGAACGCGCCGCGATCGCGGAACGACCAGATGTACTGTTTCAGCGACTTCAGCTCGACGCAAAGCTGATCGGCGACGTACTCGAGTTCCAGCACGGCGAAGTCGGGCTGGCCGGTCTTCGGGCACAGGCAGGTGAACTCCGGGATCTCCATGTGGATGCGCAGGTCGCGCGCGGGCGCGGGATTCGGGAAGGTCTCGAGGTCGCGGGAAGGGCCGGCCACGGTGGCGGGGCGGGCAGGGCGGGCGGCGGAACCGCGGGTGCGAGCGGGCATGGTGGGGGCGGGCGGGATGGCTGGAGTGGGGCGGGGCGCAGGACGTGCCGGGCGGGCAGGATGTGCCTGCGCGCTGCGGCTCGCTGCATGGAGGCGCGAGTATAGCGGCGGCCCGTGCGTGCTCCGCTGCCCGCCGTCCTGCACGGCGCCTGCGTGCCGCGCCGCCGGGGGCTGGAGCCGGTGGCGCCA
>JBIITU010000445.1:0-2744 GCA_044340335.1 Steroidobacteraceae bacterium | reverse complement strand
CCACCCGGTGCGCAGCGCACGCAACTGTGCCCCGCCGACACCGAGCGGCGCATCGCGATCAATTCGAATGGCAGGCCCGTGTGGTTGGCGGGCGAAGTGGAAGTGTCGGTTGAGGCGACGACGGGGATGACGAGGGTGGTGATTGTGGGAATGCAGCGGTGACGACGATTTGGATGCAGTGAGCGAGTTGGTATCGCTTCATACTGTTAGCCGGCGCTCGCCAAACAGTTAAATTGCTAACGGGCTAGCCGTTGCGGCGATCTGTGCGCCACAAGAAAAAGGCCGGCGCTAGGCCGGCCTATTCAATCCCAAAGGAGTGCCAGTTACCGGCCAGTGCCAATCGAGCCGCCCGTGCCGATCGAACCGGCGATGCCGGTGCCAATCGAGCCGGCGATGCCAGTGCCGATCGAACCACCCGTGCCGATCGAACCGGCGATGCCGGTGCCAATCGAGCCGCCCGTGCCGATCGAACCGGCGATGCCGGTGCCAATCGAGCCGCCCGTGCCGATCGAACCGGCGATGCCAGTGCCGATCGAACCACCCGTGCCAATCGAGCCGGCGATGCCAGTGCCGATCGAACCACCCGTGCCAATCGAGCCGGCGATGCCAGTGCCGATCGATTCCACTGCTGTCAGCGTATCCGCCGGCTGGGTGACGAGGGCCTGCGCTGCCATCAGTTCGGCGCGCGAGAGGTAGACGGCCTGGCCATCGACCACGACCTTGCCGGTGGCGTGCGAGACGCTCTGGATCTTGCCGTTAAGTTCAATGCTGTTGTCGGCCAGGGCGGCGGTGGCGCCGAGGAGGCCGGAAACCGTGAGGGCGATCACATTGCGGGTGCGCGAAGTCATGGCTTGTTTCCCCGAGTTTGTTCTTGACTATCAAGCACTTAGCAGATTTCGGAGGGACTGATCCCGAGGCGAAATATGACTAGTTGCGTTAAGTCTATGTTCGAGAACGACTTGTGTCAAATCGAAATGTGGGCCGGGCCTCAGGGCTCGCCGTCGCGCATCTCGCGGCCGAGCCGCAGCGCCATCGAGCCGAGCAGCGCGACGCCTGCGAGCAGCACGGCCCACAGCGCGGCGGTCAGCCAGTCGATCTGGAAGCGCGGTGGCGCGCGTTTCTCGACTCCGCCGAGGGTGCGCGCCTCGCCGATGGTCGCGGTGGCCACGGGCACGGTGGTGCCGAAGCCGGGCACGAGCTGTTCGAGCGGCGCTTCATCGCGCGCGGCGGCGCCGCTGCCATAGGCGAGCAGGAACGGCGCGTTGCCGCGGCCGACGAAGCGCACTTCGTGCGCGACCCAGCCGACTTCGAGCTCCGGGATGCGGCTGCCGACGGCGTTGGCACCGCCCTGCGGCGTGAGCCGCAGCGTGCGCACCCAGGTGCCGTCGGGCAGGCCGAGGGGCTGCGGCAGGCTCGTGAACTCGCCGGCCTCGCCCCGCGCGGGCGCGGCGAAGCGATACGCGACGAAGCTGGGCGCGTCCTGCCATGGCCCGGTCTCGGTGGCGCGCCACTGCACGGCCAGCCGCGCGACGCTGTTGAGCTCGGGCAGCTTCAGCGCGAGGCGATCGATCGGCAGCGACGCACCGAGGTCGTAATTCCAGGCGTTGGGCACATCGGCGGCGGCGCGGCCGGGCACGATGCGCTTCTGGCGCGGCACCGAGCTGCGGGTCGCGCTGCGCTGCACGTCGACGCGTTCGATGATCACCGGCGGCGTGCCGATCCACGTGACCCGGTAGAAGCGGCCGCGCAGGTTGTCGAGCGGGATCTCGTTCGCGAGCAGCGTGGTGTCGCCGGCGATCAGATGCGCAACGGAGCCACTGCCGCCGGCGCGCCAGATGTTGAGGTCATCGCTGCTCTCGAGCGCGAGGCCCGCGCTCCAGGCGCCGCTTTGCTTCGCGTCGGGCGCCTCGCGCCATTGCAGCCGCAGGCGCGCGATCGGGCCTTCGACCTGGCGCGCATCCACGATATAGCTCGCGGCGGGCGTGGCATCGGCGGTGGTGCCGGCCGTGCTCGTCACGGTCGTGGGCAGCGTCGTCGTCAGCTCGACGCCGGCGGTGCCGGCCTCGATGCGCAGCCGCATCGCCTCAGTCGCGCGGCGCGCATCGCCGCGCAGCGGGTAGACGGCCAGCGACTGGAACGGCGCGGCATCGGCGACGAACTCGGTCACGCGCCGCAGTTGGTGCGGCACGCTCTCGCCGTCGGCGTTGAAGATGCGCAGGTCCCCCAGGTCGTCGCGCACGCGCTGCCGGTAGACCTCGAACGGCAGCGCGAGCCGGTAGGCCGGCGCTTCCGGGATCGCGCTGCCCAGCGTGAAGCCGTAGGCGAAGTCGTTCGGCGTCAGGGCGTCGTTGTCGGCAGCGCTCAGCGGCGCAGGCGCGGCGGCGCCGAGCACGAACACGAGCGCGGTAGCGAACAGCACCGACAACGCGCTTGCTGCGGCGCTGCGCTTCGGCGGCGGCAACGGTGAGAACCAACCGATCACGAGCATGAGGACTCCGACGACCACGAAGCTGATGATGCGCTCGATCGAGCCGACGCGCGACAGATCGACGAGGAACAGCTTGGCGACGACGATCGCGAGCAGCACGCCACCGACCAGCCACAGAGTGCGGTTCATGCGCCGGGTGGCGAGCAGCATGGTGCCGAGCGCGAGCACGGTCCAGAAGATCGACAGCGCGACCTGCACGGTGGTGGACGCCAGCAATGTGTCGAGTTCGAACGGCACGCCGGCCAGCTGGTGCACG
>JBIITU010000444.1:0-2756 GCA_044340335.1 Steroidobacteraceae bacterium | reverse complement strand
AGTTACGTGTCCACGGAGTATTGGGAAGTCCAAACGAACGCAGGCGCGTCCTGACTGAGGGCGTTAGATGGCCAACATGACCACGAATGAGACCCCGGCGTTGGTTGCTGCAACTCCAGTTCTGCCTTCTTTGAACCTTGCGCGTACCTTGGCCTTTTACTGCGGCACGCTTGGATTCGAAGAGGTGCATGCGGCTCCCGGCGAGTACGCGATCGTCGAGCGCGGTCCCGTCGAACTGCACTTCTGGCACACGGAGGATGCAGAATTGCCGAAGGCCTCCGGGTGTCGCATCCAGGTCACGGGCATCGACATCTTGCACGCGCTTTGCCATGCGGCTGGCATCGTGCATCCGAACGCTCCGCTTGTGATGAAGCCTTGGGGGACGCGCGAGTTTGCGATCCTGGATCCGGACGGAAACTGCCTTACGTTCCATCAGGGCGAGAACGCCTGACAACCCCTCCCGGAGCCCGGGCTCTGGTTGTCGCCCGCTGTGCCCGTGATCGCCATCGTTCCGTAAAGAGACTCATGCTCCATCGACGCGAATTCCTGACCGCAGCAGTATCCGTGTTGGCCGCAACCGCCACGAGAGCCGCTACTCCCGCCGCCACTGACAGCTCCGGCGCGGCGGCGCGACTGCGCTCACTCGAAGTGGGCCAAGCCCGTCTTGGCGTTTGCTTCCTCGATACCGTCACGGGGGAGGTCACAGGCAATCGAATGGATGAGCACTTTGCGATGTGTTCTACGTTCAAGCTGCCCCTGATTGCGGCCCTTCTGCGGGAGGCGGACCAGGGGCGGATGGATCCGGCTGAGGTGCTGCGCTACTCAGAGGCGGATCTGCTGCCTTGGGCGCCGGTGACAGGTCAGCATGTGCAGAAGGGCGGGTTGAGCATCGCTGTTCTCGCGCAGGCCGCGCAGGAGCTGAGCGACGGCGTCGCCGCGAACCTGTTGGTCAAGCGCCTCGGCGGTCCGGCCGCGGTCACTGCGAAGTTCCGCGAGATGGGCGACACGGTCTCTCGACTCGACAGATATGAGCCAGAACTTGGCCTGGTCCTTTCAGGCGACCTGCGCGACACCACGTCTCCGCTGGCAATGGCGCAGCTGGTCCGACGGTTCACGACTGGCAACTTGCTGCAGCCTCGCTCACGACAAACACTCCTGCAGTGGATGGAAAACACCAAGACCGGAGCCCGACGTCTACGGGCCGGGTTGCCCCAGGATTGGCGTTCAGGAAACAAAACCGGCACGGGTCGCGCAGAGGGAACGACGAACAAGTGCAACGACGTTGCGATCACGTTCCCGCCCAAGCGGAACCCGATCGTTGTCGCGGCCTTCTTCGACAGCGGCGAGTACACCGCTCAGGTGGAGGCCCGCCATGAGGCAGTCGTCGCTGACGTGGGCAAGGTAGCCGCCGCCTGGGCCACGCGGTGACTGCCAGTTCATCTCGCGAACGAATTCGCCGGATCCTGGAAAATGTGCCTCGGGAATGCCTGCGCGCCCCGGTGTCAGCGGCAGCGCTCGCTTCGCTCCGAGCATGGCTGCGTTCGGAGGCAGCCCTCGAACTGCCGATTGAGTATGAGGAGTTCCTCCAGGCGTCGGACGGCATCCAGATCGACAACGACTTCGTCAGCTCCGCCGATGACTGTCGATGGGAGAACGAGACCCTGTATCAGGACGAGCGGTACCGCTGCCATGTGCTGCTCGGTCACGAGGGCAACGTGGCGTCCTGGGCCTACGACGCCGGGTCGCGGCAGTTCGTGATCAGTGTGTTCTTGCGCCCTGATGAGGTGCTCGAATCCTACGATTCGCTATGCGCTCTCATCGAATCGAGATTGGACGGTTGCGACGGAAATGCGGGGCGCTGAGACTCCTTCAGATGCGATGTGGCCTCTCACCGTTCATGATTGCGTCTGCGGCCGGCGCACGGTAAAAAACCCGATCACGCGGAGAAGTCCATCACCATGCCTCGCACTCTGATCAGTTCTGGTTCAACGTTCGAAGCCGAGATCGGCTACAGCAGGGCGGTGGTGCAGGGGGACTGGGTGTTTGTATCCGGCACGACCGGCTTCGACTACGCCGCCATGACGATTTCGACCGACATCCTCGAGCAGACCGAACAGTGCCTGAAGAACATCGAAGCGGCGCTGTTGCAGGCGGGGGCCAGCTTCGAAGACGTTGTCAGGGTCACTTACGTATTGCCAAACGCCAGCGATTTCAAGGATTGCTGGCCGGCGCTGCGCCGATGCTTCGGCACCGTGCGTCCGGCGGCGATGATGATCTCCGCGGGCCTTGCGGATCCGCGAATGAAGATCGAGATCGAGGTCACCGCGCTGAAGCAGTCCGTCTGATCCGCAACCGCATGCGAGTCACTCACCATGCTGCGTGATACCGCTGCGCGCGCGCTGTCCATCCTGGGCCATCCCGCGCTGCTGATGCCCGCGGCCACTGTCGGCACCACGCTGAGCGCTGGCGCACCCGCCGCGACCGTGGCGGTGGCCGCAGGTGCCTCGCTCGCGGTCGCCGCTGCGGTTCTTGCCTACAGCTTCCTGCGCGTTCGCTCCGGTGCCTGGGCGCACCCGGATGCCTCGCGCCCCGCTGAACGCCTGCAGCTGAACCTGTTCCTGCTGGCGACGCTGCTGGTGGTCAGCGTGCTGTCGTATGCACTGTCGCGACCGCCAGCCGTCACAGCGGGCACGTTGCTGTGCGCGGGCATCATTGCAGCGGCCTTGCTGCTGCGGGGACGCTTGAAGGTGTCGCTG
>JBIITU010000446.1:0-2738 GCA_044340335.1 Steroidobacteraceae bacterium | reverse complement strand
AGTGGCGCCGATGCGTTCGACTCTGCGGCTGAAGCCGGACCAGGTCATGAGGCCTGTAGCCGTATCCCGGTCGCGCAGCATGCGGCCCGAGATCGTGTCAGCAAGACCGCGCATGGCCTGCAGCGACGTGCTGCTGAACTCCGGATCCTTGGCGCGCTGCACCGCGACCAGGATGCCGACAGGTCGCTGGGAGTTCGTGGCAACCGGCACGGCGAGCACACGCCCGACCACCGGGCCGTCGCGCAGCAGCTTGACCTTGTTGCTGAGCACGCGCGCACGCTGGTCGACCACCCGGTCGATCAGCACGGCGTTCAGCGCGGCGATCTGCGCCTCGGCGAACTGTCTGGCGGAGGCGCTGCGCGCCCAGATCCGGCGCACGCCGCCGGTCGCCGTCAACAGTGCGATGGCGGCGCAGCCCATCCGAACGCCGGTCGCGCGCAGCAGCGCGTCGGTGCGCGAGCGGGTTCGCCCGGTCCGCGGGCCATCAGGCAGGGATACGTCTGAGTCGGAGACCACATTGCCTCGTCGGTTCGCCACAGGGTTGTGGCGATCAGGAAGAACCTTAGGGGCAGTGCTTGGCCGGTCGCGTGCGCGCGTTCAACAAAATAACGCCCGGCGCGTGGAAAACGCGGTGATCTGAGAACTGCGTCACGGGTCGTCCGCGCGCACCGGCCAGTAGCGCTCGCTGCCGTCCGAGTAGAACTCGGCGCGCAGTGGCATCTCGTCGCCCGCGGCGAATTTGCGCTTGCCGACAAAGACCTGCACTTCGCGTCCATCGGCCAGCGCGACGCGCGCGATCTTGTCGTTCTGTTCAATGACGCGCCCCGTGACCATGCGCTGCTGTTGCAGCGTGCCGGGATCTTTCGCGGACCACCACAGCAGCAGCGGTGCGACGAACAGCGTCACGGCGATCACGCGGGCCGCAAAATGGCCGCGCGAGAATCCGTCGGGCGCCGCCATCGCAGGGCTTCAGAACACTTCGAACAGGCCGGCCGCGCCCATGCCGCCGCCGATGCACATCGTGACGACGACATGCTTCGCGCCAACGCGCTTGCCGGCGAGCAGCGCATGGCCCACGAGGCGCTGGCCGCTCATGCCATACGGATGCCCGACCGCGATCGCGCCACCGTCGATGTTGAGCCGCTCATCGGGAATGCCGAGCCGGTCACGGCAGTACAGCACCTGCACGGCGAAGGCCTCGTTCAGTTCCCACAGCCCGACGTCGGCCACCGTGAGGCCCGCGCGCTGCAACAGCTTCGGCACCGCGAACACCGGACCGATGCCCATTTCATCGGGCTCGCAGCCGGCGACCGCGAAGCCGCGGAACGCGCCCAGCGGCTTGAGGCCCTGCCGCTCGGCGAGCTTCGCATCCATGACGACGCAGGCGCCGGCACCGTCCGAGAACTGGCTGGCGTTGCCGGCGGCGATGACGCCACCGGGCGTGACGCTGCGGATCTTGGCGAGCGCTTCGACCGTCGTGCCCTCGCGCAGTCCTTCATCGACAGCCACTGTCAGTTTCTTCGTGAACAGGCGACCGCTGTCCTTGTCGACGCCCGCCATCGTGGTTTCGATGGGCGCGATCTCGGCGGTGAAGTGTCCAGCCGCCTGCGCCGCGCAGGCACGCTGCTGGCTGCGCGCGCCGTACTCGTCCATCCGCTCGCGCGCGATGCCGTAGCGCTGCGCGACGATCTCCGCGGTCTCGAGCATCGACAGATACAGCTCGGGCTTGTGCTGCTTGATCCAGGCCTCTTCGGCCATGTGGCGATTGACCTCGCCCTGCACGCAGGAGATCGACTCGACGCCGCCGGCGACATAGACCTCGCCCTCGCCGGCGAGGATGCGCTGCGCCGCGAGCGCGATGGTCTGCAGGCCGGAAGAGCAGAAGCGGTTGAGCGTGACGCCGGACGCCGTCACCGGCAATCCTGCGCGCAGCGCGGCCTGGCGGGCGATGTTGTTGCCGGTCGCGCCCTCGGGCAGCGCGCAGCCGAGCAGCACGTCCTCGATGCGCGCCGGGTCGACGCCGGCGCGGTCGACGGCGGCGCGCACGACATGCCCGGCGAGCGTCGCGCCGTGGGTCATGTTGAAGGCGCCGCGCCAGGACTTCGCGAGCGGCGTGCGGGCCGTCGATACGATGACTGCTTCGCGCGTCATGACTTGTCTCCCATCCAGGTGCTGAAGCGCCCGCCGGACATCGCGAGCTTCTCGAGCAGCGGCGCCGGCGTCCAGAAGCCCGGGTCACCGTGCGGGTTGCGGCCGAGGCGCCGCATCCGCTGCATGACGTCGTACAGCCCGCTTTGGTCGGCCCAGAACATCGGCCCGCCGCGCCAGACCGGGAAGCCATAGCCGGTCAGGTACACCATGTCGATGTCGGACGAGCGCTGCGCGATGCCTTCTGCCAGGATGTGCGCGCCTTCGTTGACCAGCGACAGCAGCAGGCGATCGATGATTTCCGTCTTCGTGATCGCGCGCGGCGCGAGGCCGATCTCGGCGCGGTACTTCGTGACCATGTCGTCGACGACCGCGGATGGATACGCGGCGCGATCGCCGGGGCGGTAGTCATACCAGCCGGCGCCGGTCTTCTGGCCGTAGCGGCCGAGCGCGCAGAGCCGGTCGCCGATCTTCGAGTAGAACATCTGCGGCTGCTCGGCGTAGCGACGCTGGCGGATATGCATGCCGATGTCGTTGCCAGCGAGGTCGCTCATCCGGAACGGCCCCATCGCGAAGCCAAAGCCCTCGAC
>JBIITU010000161.1:0-7135 GCA_044340335.1 Steroidobacteraceae bacterium | reverse complement strand
CGGGCTCGCGCCCTCGTCGAGCAGCAGCAAGGCCTGGCGGGAATACTGCTCGATCATCCGGTTGCCGATGAAGCCGTCGCAGACGCCGGAGACGACGCCGGTCTTCTTCAGCGTCTTCGCGAGCTTCATGGTCGTCGCGAGCACCTCATGCGACGTGGCCTTGCCGCGCACGACTTCGAGCAGCTTCATGATGTTCGCGGGGCTGAAGAAGTGCGTGCCGATGACATCGGCGGGGCGCTTCGTGACGGCGGCGATGTGGTCGACGTCGAGCGTCGACGTGTTGGTCGCGAGGATCGCGCCCGGCTTCAGCGTCGCGTCCAGCGTCTGGAACACTTTTTCCTTGACGCCCATGTCCTCGAACACCGCTTCGATCGCGATGTCGACATCAGCAATGGCCGCGTAATCGGTCACCGGCGCCAGCAGCTGCATCTTCTGCGCGACCTGCTCGGGCTTGATGCGGCCCTTCTTCGCCTGGCCTTCGAAGGTCTCGCGGATCTTCGCGACGCCGCGTTCGAGGGCATCGGCCTTCAGGTCGAGCAGCGCCACCGGGATGCCCGCGTTGATGAAGCAGATCGCGATGCCGCTGCCCATCGTGCCGGAGCCGATCACCGCGGCGCGCTTGATGTCGCGCGGCCGCGTGCTGTCCGGCAGGTCGGCGATCTTCGACGTCGCGCGCTCGGCGAAGAACGCGTGCCGCAGCGCCAGTGATACCGGCGTGTTGAACAGTTCCATGAACAGTTCGTACTCGCGCTCCATGCCGGCATCGAACTCGAGCGTCGCCGCGGCGGCGACAGCATCGATGCACTTGAGCGGCGCCGGGTAGGGCGCGAACGCCGTGCGGGCCGTGTTGCGCGCGAACTGCAGCAGCGCCTCGAGCCGGGGCTCGCGCAGCTCGCGGTCTCGCGCTCGCGGCCAGCCGGCGGCGCGCTGCGCGGCATCGCCTGCCTTGCCGAGCACCAGCGCGCTGGCGGCGGCGACCACGTCTGCCTCGACCACCGCATCAAGCAGTGGCGAGCCGGCGAACAGCTTCACGGTCAGTGGTTCGCCGCCCAGGATCACGTTCAGCGCGTTCTCGACGCCGATGAGTCTCGGCAGGCGCTGCGTGCCGCCCGCGCCGGGCAGCAGGCCGAGTTTGACTTCAGGCAGGCCGAGCTTCGCGCTCGCAAGCGCGACGCGATAGTGGCAGCCCATGGCCAGTTCGAGGCCGCCGCCCAGTGCCACGCCGCTGATCGCTGCGCACACTGGCTTGGGCGACGCATCGAGCGTTGCGATGGTGGTGCGCAGCGTGCCCGCCGTGGCGGCATCGGGATTACTGAACTCGCGGATGTCGGCGCCGGCCGAGAAGCTGTCACCGCCGTGGATGACGATGCCCTGCACGCCCGCATCGGCGGCCGCGCGATCGAGCGCGTCGACCAGGTCGATGCAGAGCTGGCGTCCCAGGCTGTTCACGGGCGGGTTGGCCATCTTCAGGATGGCGACGCCCCCGGATACGGAGTAGTCGACAAGACTCATTGCGCTATCCTCCTGCTTGAGGGGGAAGTTTCTCATGAAACCAGGCGCTGGGCTGTGCTCCGAAGTCGCAGATCTGTTCGCGGCGCTGCAGCGCCACTATGGGGCGAAGGACTTCGCCGCCGTGCGCGGCCTGTGGTTGCCGGACCTCGTGACGCCGTTCTACATCGCCGAAGAACATGACGAAGTCATGCAGTCCTGGGAGCAGATCGAGCGCTACTGGCGCATCACGTCGGAGTCGCTCGCGCATCTGCGCGCCCGCTTCGAACCACGCGCCTGCGTGCCGCTGGCCGGCGCGCAGCAGCTGGTGTACTTCGACCTGACCTGGCTCGCGCGCGTTGGCAGCACCGCGCCGGTCGCGGGCACGCTGCGCGCGGTGGCGATCTGCGAGCAGACGCCCGCGGGCTGGCGCATCCGCGCCTGGATCGAGGCGCCGCTCGCGCCGATCGTCTACATGCGAGCGCTCTACGAGGGCGTTGCGCGGCAACTCACCGTCGATGGCCAGGGGAAGGAGATCAGCCCGGGCGCACTCGCCGACATCGGCGAGCGGCGGTAGCGCTGGACAGCCGTGCTCACTCGACACGCGCGCGCGTGAACGCGGGCGCCGTGTCGCGGCGGTAGGGCCATGGTTCGCTGCCGAGGCTGCGCATCAGTTCGCGCATGAACGCGTCCTGGCGGCGCCGCGCCGGCACGATCGGGATGCCGCGGTTCAGGATCGCGAAGTACACCGTGCCATAGCGCGGGCTACGGATCGCGCCGGCGAGCGCGCAGGCGCCGTAATCACCATACGTGCCGGTCTTGCCGACCACGTGACCGGCTTCGCCGGGGCCGGCGAGCCGCGCGCGCAGCGTGCCGTCGTCGATGCCGGCGACCGGCAGCACGTCGGGCAGCGCATGCCCGGCCCGGGCGAGATCCGCTTCGAGTGCGCGGATCAGCCTCACGGTGACGCGCGGGCTCAGGCGATTGCGCGGATTAACGCCGGCACCATCTCCGAGCACGATCTCGGCGCGCTGCTCCGGCGGCACGAGCTCGCGCGCGAGCCGCTCCACGGCGGTGATGCCGCCGGCTGCATCAGCGAACGGACGAAACACGTTGTTGGAGTAGTCGTTCAGCGCCTTGACCATCGGCAACAGGGGCTGCGAGCGATGCACGGCAAGCGGTCGCGGCGCGGCGCCCGCCGTCGTGGCCGTGCCCGCCGTCACCGCGCCCCAACGCAGGGCCGGCGCGGCCGGCGCGCTGGTCAGCGTGCCACCGCCGGCGTGGCCACGCACGGCCGACCATGCCGCGTTCGACACCTTGCCGGCGAGCGCATCGCGCAGCCGCGTGTCGGGCGTCGTCGGCTGCCAGTTGAAGGTCAGCGGCCCACGCACCCGCAAGGCGCCGTCTACGCGCTCGATGCCGAGTTCACGCAGGCGCAGCAGCACCAGCAGCGCGTTCTCGTCGACGAAGAACGGGTCGCCGCCGGCTTCGACCAGCAGATCACCCCGCAGCGCGCCATTGCTGACCTCGCCCGTCGTCGCGAACGTGGTCACGAAGCGGTGATTCGGCCCCAGTCGGCGCAGCAGCGCGAGGGTCGTCGGGATCTTCGAGATCGAGGCAGGATGCACGGCTTGCGCCGCGACCTGCTCGAGCAGCACGGTGCCGTCGGCCGCTTCGACATAGACGCCCTGGTCAGCACCCAGCGTGGCGCGGGCGATTGCAGCGAGATCCGGGGCGCGGTCGAGCGCGAGCGCATCCTGCGCCAGTGTGGCCAGCAGGATCAGGCAGAGTTGCAGCAGCGGAGCGCGTGACAAGCATCCTCCGGGACGATCGAGTGGGTGTCGCCGCGGTCCGGGCCGCAGCGCGCCGACATTATCACGCGGTGTCGCCATGGATCAGCCGGTCGCGCGGCTCACTCGGTGGTCTGCGTCAGGCGCGGCCAGAGCCGATCGACGAAGGCACGCGGTGCGCCCTGCGCCACTGCTGCGGCGCGGGCCGCTTCGGCGTCGAGCTGGCCTTCGCGCTGCAGCATCACCAGCGTGCCGATGCGGCTCCCCAGCAGCACGGCGCGGCCGAGCGGCGACAGTTGCTCCGACATGCCGCGCGCTGCCGCGAGCTGGTCCGACAAGGCCATCAGCATCCGGTCCGATACATCCCATTCCGCCGCGATGCGGCGCGCGATTGCCGCGCCCTGCAGGTCGAGCAGCCGCGCGACCGCCGATGCGTTCGGCTCGAGCCCGGCTTCGCTCGCGTAGCGCTCGGTCGTGGCGCGGAACACGACGATGTGGCCGAGTCCGGTCAGCAGCGCGAGCAGCTGCGCAGCGAACGGGTCTTCGTTCTCGAGCAGCGCGGCGCAGGATTCGGCGGCAACACCCGAAATGAAGGCGTGATCCCAGATCAGTGCCGGAAAGCGCGCGAACGCGCCGGCTGGCGTACGGAACACGGGTTGCAGCAACGCCGCTGCGATCGCGGAGCGCATGCCGTCGGTGCCGAGCACGGCCACGGCGCGATCGATGCTCTCGACCGCCGTCGGGCCGGTGCGGTACAGCGCGCTGTTGGCCATGCGCAGCACATCGGCGGCCAGCGCGGGGTCGCGCGCGACCAGCGCCGACATCTGGCGGCGTGACGCGTCCGGGTCTGCCACCAGCCGCATCAGCTCGGGGATCAGCAGCGGCCGGCGCGGCATGTATTTCGGTTCGTTGCTCGCATCCTCGAGCGAGGCGAGCACGTCGTTGACCAGTCGCGCGTGCGCCACCGGGACGTTGGCATCGAGCTGCGGCACGCCCAGCAGCAACGCATGCAGCGCGCCGCGGCTGTCGGCCGCGGAACGCGCGCCGTCAGCGCTTTCGGCGAGCGGCCCGAGGCGGATGCGCGCGGCAGGGGTTGCCGGCGCCGCGGATTCGGGGCCCGGCAGGGCAACCGGCGGCAGCGGTTCGGTGTCGGTGCTGGAAGGCGGCGGCGCGCCGCGACTGCGCAGCAGGCTACGCACGAGCCATACAATCGCGACTATGATCGCCAGATAAATCAGGATACGCATGGAGCCGACTGTATGACGGAATCGACCCGCAAGACGAGTGCCGCCACCGACGAACTGCGCAGTCTGCGACCTTTGTCCGGTCTCGACCGGCGCGGCTTTCTGGTCACGACGCTGGGCGCGGGCTTCGCGGCGGCTGCGGGTCCGGTCGGGGCGCAGGCGATCACGACCGACACCGAAGGGCTCGAGGTTGGCGAGGTGCGCGTCCCGGTCGACGGCGGCGAATTGCCGGCTTACCTGGCGCGACCGAAGCGGCTGTTGCGCGACGCGCCGGTGATCCTCGTCGTGCAGGAGATCTTCGGCGTCCACGAGCACATCAAGGACGTCTGCCGCCGCTTCGCGAAGCGCGGCTACCTGGCCATCGCGCCGGAGCTGTTTGCGCGCCAGGGCAATCCGGCGACGATCACCGACATCCAGGTGCTGATGCGCGACATCGTCGCCAAGGTGCCCGATGCGCAGGTCATGAGCGATCTCGATGCCACGGTGCGCTGGGCTGCCCGCAATGGCGGCCAGTCGAAGCGGATCGCGGTCACCGGCTTCTGCTGGGGCGGACGCATCACCTGGCTCTATGCCGCGCACAATCCGCGCGTGAAGGCGGGCATGGCGTGGTATGGCCGCGTCGTCGGCCAGCCGAATCCGCTGCAGCCGCGCCATCCGGTCGATGTCGCCGGTGAGCTGAAGGCACCGGTGCTGGGCTTGTATGCCGGCAAGGATGGCGGCATTCCGCTCGACGGCGTCGAGCAGATGCGCAAGGCGCTGGCCGGCGGCTCGGCCGCGGCGCGCGCCTCGGAGATCATCGTGTATCCGCTCGCGCAGCACGGCTTCTACGCCGACTATCGCCCGTCGTACAACAAGGCCGATGCGACCGCGGCGTTCTCCGCCGCGCTGCGCTGGCTCGACCAGCACGGCATGGCTGCGAAAGCCGTGCGCGCCTGAGTGCTGCTCCGGCTCGATCGGGTCTCGCTGGCCTACGGTTCGCGTCCGCTGCTCGACGATGCCTCGCTGCAGGTCGAGGCCGGCGAGCGGGTCTGCGTCGTCGGCCGCAACGGCGAGGGCAAGTCGTCGTTGCTGCGGCTCGTCAGCGGCGCGGCGCTGCCCGATGCCGGTGCGGTATGGGTGCGCCCCGGCGCGCGGGTCGCGATGCTGGTGCAGGATGTCGGCGCGGTCGCGAGCGGCTCGGTCGCCGAGGTAGTCGCCGCCGGCCTGCCCGAGGTCGCGCGGCTGCGCGCCGCATTCGATGCCGCGAGCGCCGAGTTCGCCCGCACGCAGGCGGAACCGCTGGGACGCGAGATCGCGCGGCTGTCGCGCGAGCTCGACGCGGCGGGCGGCTGGCAGGCGGAGCATCGCGTCGAGACGGTCATGACGCGACTCGGCCTGGATGGCGCAGCGCGCTTCGAGGCGCTGTCCGGCGGCTGGCAGCGGCGCGTGCTGCTGGCGCGGGCGCTGGTGCTCGAGCCGGATGTCCTGCTGCTCGATGAACCCACCAACCACCTCGACATCGAAGCAATCGAATGGCTCGAAGGCGTGATGCGCGAGTATCGCGGCGCGCTGCTGTTCGTCAGCCACGACCGGCGCTTCGTCAACGCGCTCGCGACGCGCGTCGTCGAGCTGGATCGCGGCGTGCTGTCGTCGTGGCCCGGCAACTACGATGCGTACCAGCAGCGCAAGGCGGAGCAGCTCGCCGCCGAAGCGCAGCAGCGCGCGCTGTTCGACAAGAAGCTCGCGCAGGAAGAGGTGTGGATCCGCAAGGGCGTCGAGGCGCGTCGCACCCGCAACGAGGGTCGCGTGCGGGCGCTGTATGCGCTGCGCGAGCAGCATCGCGCGCGGCTCGATCGCCAGGGGCAGGCGCAGATCCGGATCGCCGAGGCGGAGGAGTCGGCGAAGCTCGTGTTCGAGTGCGAGCACGCCGAGGTCGCGTTCAACGGCCGCGTCGTGATCCGTGACCTGTCGACGCGCATCATGCGCGGTGATCGGATCGGCATCGTCGGCCCGAATGGCGCCGGCAAGAGCACGCTGATCCGCCTGCTGCTCGGCGAACTCGAGCCCACTGCGGGTCGCGTGCGCCGCGGCGCGCGACTCGAAGTCGCCTATTACGACCAGCAGCGCGAACAGCTCGACCTCAACGCGAGCGTGGCCGACAACGTCGCGGCGCGCAGCGACTTCATCCGCATCGGCGACGAGACCCGGCATGTGTCTGGCTACCTGCAGGACTTCCTGTTCCGCCCGGATCAGTTCCGCACGCCCGCCGGCACGCTGTCGGGCGGCGAGCGCAACCGGCTGCTGCTGGCGCGCCTGTTTGCGCGCCCCGCGAACCTGCTGGTGCTCGACGAACCCACCAACGACCTCGACATCGACACGCTCGAACTGCTCGAGGAAAAAGCCAGCGAGTTCCCCGGCACCGTGCTGCTGGTCAGCCACGATCGCGCCTTCCTCGACAACGTCGTGACCAGCCTGCTGGTGTTCGAGGGGGACGGACGCATCCGCGATTTCGCGGGCGGCTACGGCGAGCTCATTGCCTGGCGGGCTGCGCAGCAGCGCGCGGCCCGCAAGCAAAGTGACCCGCGCCCGGCAGCGGCCCCCGCCAGCGACCCGGTGGCGGCACCGGTCGTCGCC
>JBIITU010000443.1:0-2776 GCA_044340335.1 Steroidobacteraceae bacterium | reverse complement strand
TCACATTCGGATGGGCATCAGCAAACTGGCCGGGAATCACCACCGTCACGGCCGCGTCACCGCGGGAAAACCGCAACTAGTTGCGCTGCATCGACCGTGCTACATTTTGCTTACCAGTGCAGCGCAGCCTCGGCAGCGCTGTTGCTATATTACAACATCGAAACGATCCAGGCGCCGTGTCCACAGCAGTGGGCGGGGTCGCGGCGCTGACGGTCACAACGAAAGAAAGGGAGCAAACATGAGCGATCTCGCAACGTCGTTGCGTCGTCCGCTTCTCGTCGCTTTCGCTACCGGCTCGCTGGTTTTCAGCGCAGCGGGCGCGGCGCAGGGCGCACAGCAGGACGAGTCAAAGGAAGACCGCGCCGAGCAGACGATTTCCGAAGTCGTCGTCACCGGTTCGCGCGTCCGTCGTGATGAGTTCACGTCGGCGGCGCCAGTGCAAGTCATCACGCGCGAGCAGTCCGTGCTCGCAGGCCTGACCACGACCTCGGAGATCCTGCAAGGCTCCACGACGTCGGGCGGTGGTAACCAGATCAACAACTACTTCGGTGGCTTCGTCACTGAGGGTGGTCCTGGTGCGAATACCGTGAGCCTGCGCGGTCTCGGTGCGATCCGTACGCTCGTGCTGCTCAATGGCCGCCGTCTCGGACCCGCAGGTGCGGGCGGCCAGGTCGGCTCGGCAGACCTCAACGTCCTGCCCGGCGCAATTGTCGAGCGCATCGAGATCCTCAAGGATGGCGCGAGCTCGATTTACGGATCGGATGCCGTCGCGGGCGTGGTCAACGTCATCACCCGCCGCGGCGTCAACGATTTCACATTCGAGACCTCGCTGGCGCAGACCTTTGACGGTGGCGGCGACCGCTCGGTCTATTCCGCGGTGGGCGGCTGGACGGGCGAACGCTGGGAAATCAGCGGTTCGCTGGAGTTTGGCGAGCGCAAGAATCTGGCAGTGGGCCAGCGCGACTGGGCCAGTTGCTCGACCGAGTACCTCATCGATCCTGCCAGCGGTGCGCGCCTTGACCAGATCGACACGCGAACGGGGGAGCCGCGCTGCTTCCCGATCTCCGGTCTCGCCGGCACGAATGGCGTCGCCCACAACTACATCGTTGCGGCGGTCATCAATTCGGCTGGCACCGCGCTCGCCGGACAGCGCTGGGAACCGACGCCCGGCACCACGGGGTTCATCCCGGGCTGGACCAACGTCGACAACCCGCTCGATCGCGAATTCGCGCCCGACATGCTGTTCAATGAATCGCTGATCTCGCCGGCCAAGAACTCGACCGGCTTCTTCACCGGCTCGTACGACCTGCGCTCGCTGGGCGATGCCGAACTGTATTTCGAGGCGCTCTACACTCGCCGCGAATCTGAACAGATCGGTGCGCGCCAGCTGAGCCTCGACTACGTGCGCGGCAGTCCGCTGGTACCCGAGCCGTTCCGCTCAACCCCGGTTCGCATTGGCGTCAACCCGGCGGGTGTCGCTCTGGCGGGCGGATCGATCGTGGCCCGATCGCTGATCGCGTTCGGTAACGATACTTCGAGCCAGCAAGTGGACTACCTGCGCGCCGTCGGCGGCATCCGTGGTGATCTGACCTGGGCGGGCGACTGGAAGTACGACGCTTACGTCAACTACAACCTGTCTGATGCCGAGTACACGTTCCAGTCGTTCCTGACAGATCGCGTCTACAACTCGCTCGACGTCGTCGTCGCGCCGGTCGGCACGAGCGCCCCCACGCGCACGGTCAACGGGGTCACCTATACCTGCCGTGTCAACACGACCAACCCGGCTGCCGGTTGCGTGCCTGCGCCGACGGTAGATGCGGCGTCGCTCGGTGGCACGCTCGACAACGCCTATCGCGGCTACATTTTCCGACCGGTCACCGGCAAGACGATTTACGAGGAAACCACGTTCTCGGCGATCTTCGACGGCAGCCTGTTCGAAATGCCGGCAGGCCGAGCCAAGGGCGCTGTGGGTCTCGAGTACCGCACCTCTCGCATCAATGACACGCCGTCACAAGACAGCATCAACCAGAATCTCTACAGCCTGACTTCGGGCGGCATCACCAAGGGCGACGACGCGGTATCAGAGGTCTTCCTCGAAATCGAACTGCCATTACTGCGCAACCTGGCGTTTGCGAAGGACCTCACCTTCAATGCCTCGGGTCGCTACACGGACTACGATTCGTATGGTGCCGACGAGACCTACAAGCTCGGTCTCAACTGGGCGCCGTTCAACTGGCTCAAGCTGCGTGCGACGAAGGGAACCTCCTACCGCGCGCCCAGCGTGTTCGAGCAGTTCCTGTCGCCGACGTCCGGCTTCCTGCCAGCCCAGAACGACCCCTGCAACCAGTGGGGCACGCTGCCCGTGGGTTCGATCCGCCGCGCGAACTGCGCGGCCGAACTCCCCGGCAACCCGACCTTCCTGCAGGCGAGCGGCATTCGTGTCGACGCGGCCGGCGGTGCCGCCCAAGGGCTCGCGAGCGAGACCTCAGAAGCGGCGACGTTCGGCGTCGTGTTCCAGCCGACGCTGGCCGCGGCCTTCGGTGACCTGCAGATCGCGCTGGACTGGTGGAAGATCGACATCGAGGATCAGGTCAGCCGCATCGGCGGTGGTGGCCTGCTGCGCCTCTGCTATGACGACCCGGACTTCCGCGCCGGCGGTCGCTTCTGCTCGTTCGTGGACCCCCGTACGCCGGGTGGTGCCCTGCGAGTGCAGGACAACTTCATCAACATCGCCGAGCAGAAGGCCGAAGGCCTCGACTGGAACATCCGCTATTCA
>JBIITU010000072.1:0-11270 GCA_044340335.1 Steroidobacteraceae bacterium | reverse complement strand
TCCGACTCGATCAAGGACTGCCTGCGCTGCGGCAAGTGCAAGCCGGTCTGCGCGACGCACGTGCCGCGCGCCAACCTGCTGTACTCGCCGCGCAACAAGATCCTCGCGACTTCGTTGCTGATCGAAGCCTTCCTGTACGAGGAGCAGACGCGTCGCGGCGTGTCGATCCGGCACTGGGATGAATTCTCGGACGTCGCCGACCACTGCACCGTCTGCCACAAGTGCGAATCGCCCTGCCCGGTCGACATCGATTTCGGCGACGTGTCGATGGCGATGCGCGACCTGCTGCGCCGCATGGGCAAGAAGCGCTTCAACCCGGGCACCGCGGCGTCGATGCTGTTCCTGAACGCGACCCGCCCCGAGACCATCAAGCTGGCGCGCAAGGTCATGATCGATTGGGGCTACCAGGCGCAGCGCCTCGGTCACCAGTTGTTCAAGGGCCTCGCGAAGCCGCAGGTCGCGGCACCCCCGGCGACCACCGGCAAGGCGCCGTTGCGCGAGCAGGTCGTGCACTTCGTCAATCGCCGCATGCCGACCGGCGTGCCGAAGAAGACGGCGCGCGCACTGCTCGACATCGAAGACCGCAACTACGTGCCCGTGATCCGCAATCCGAAGGCGACGTCGAGCGAGGCCGAGGCCGTGTTCTATTTTCCGGGCTGCGGCTCGGAGCGGCTGTTCTCGCAGGTCGGGCTCGCGACCGAGGCGATGCTCTGGCATGTCGGCGTGCAGACCGTGCTGCCGCCCGGTTACCTGTGCTGCGGTTATCCGCAGCGCGGCTCGGGCGACTTCGACAAGGCGAACAAGATGATCACGGACAACCGTGTGCTGTTCCACCGCGTCGCCAACACGCTGAACTACCTCGACATCAAGACCGTCGTCGTCAGCTGCGGCACCTGCTACGACCAGCTGCAGGGCTATGAATTCGACAAGATCTTCCCGGGCTGCCGCATCGTCGACATCCACGAATACCTGATGGAAAAGGGCGTGAAGCTCGAGAACGTCACGGGCGTGCGCTACCTGTACCACGACCCCTGCCACACGCCGATGAAGGCCTACGAGCCGCTCAAGGTCGTCAACACGCTGATGAACTCGGACGTCAACGGCAAGATCGCGAAGAACGACCGCTGCTGCGGCGAGTCGGGCACGTTCGCGATCGCGCGGCCCGACGTGTCGACCCAGGTGCGCTTCCGCAAGGCCGAGGAAATGCAGAAAGGCATGCAGAAGGTGCGCGCCGAGGGTTTCGAGGGCGACGTCAAGGTTCTGACGTCCTGCCCGTCATGCCTGCAGGGCCTGAAGCGCTACCAGGACGAGACCGAGCTCGATGCCGACTACATCGTCGTCGAGATCGCCAAGCATGTGCTCGGCGAGCAGTGGCTGCGCGAGTACGTGGCCGCGGCGAACGACGGCGGCATCGAGCGCGTGCTGGTCTAGCGCGCGGCGATGTCGACCAGCAGCTTGCCGCGCACGCGGCCAGTCTCGAGATAGCGGATGGCCTCGGGCAGCTGCTCGAGCGTATAGCGCCGGTCGATGACCGAGCGCAACTGGCCGCCGGCCATCTGCTGAGCCAGGTAGTCAAGATCCGCGGCTTCGATGTCCGCGAGCATCGACTCCCAGCGCTGCGACGTGAATTGCGACCACAGCAACGCACCGAGCGGGCTGAGCAGCGGACCCACCCAGTTTCCCATGCCGGCCCTGCCCACCTGCACGTGCGTGCCGTTGTCCGTCAGCACGCGGCGCAGCGCGCCACGCGAGTGGTTGCCGATCGAGTCGATGATCAGGTCGTAACGCTGCGCTCCGTCGGTGAAATTCTCGCGGGTGTAGTCGATCACGACATCGGCGCCGAGCGCGCGCACCATCTCGACATTGCGGGTGCTGCTGACGCCGGTGACATGCGCGCCCATCGCCTTGGCGAGCTGCACGGCGTAGTGACCGACACCGCCCGATGCGCCATTGATCAGCACGCGCTGCCCTGCGGCGAGGCGGCCATGATCGCGCAGCGCCTGCAGCGCCGTCACGGCCGCTATCGGCAGCGCCGCTGCCTGCTCCGGCGCGACGCCTGGCGGCACGTGTGCGATCGAACCCTCTGCGCGCACGCTGACGTACTCGCCGAAAGCGCCATCGGCACCACCGAACACGACATCGCCCGGCTTGAAGCGCGTGACCGCGCTGCCGACCGACTCGACCGTGCCGGCAAAGTCGACGCCCATCCGGCTGTCCTGCGGCCGGCCGACGCCCGCAGACAAGCGCAACAGGTAAGGCGTGCCGCGCAGGTAATGCTTGTCGAGCGGGTTCAGCGCCGCCGCCTGCACGCGCACCAGCACGCGGTCCGGCGCGAGTGCCGGCCGGGCCGTCGTTTCGATGCGGATGACGTCCGGCCCGCCGTAGCAGTGGTAGGCGGCCGCGCGCATCGGCACGGCGTCGGCGGGCACTGCGGGCGCGCTCTCGCAGGACGCGTTGCGGGCCAGCACGACGGCGAACACCGCCAACGCCAGTCCCGTGATTCCGACGAACCCCGCAAGCCACTTGTAACGCCGTTTCATGCCGTGAACCCTCCTCGATGCCGCGCACTATCGCAGCAGCGGCTGCCCGCGGGGCGCACGATGCGACGAAGCGCCGCTGCCGCCCACCGACCTGCGCCAACCGGCACCGAGTTGCGGGCCGACCGGTGGCGGTCGCCGCCCCGGCGCGACGACCGGTCGCGGCGCTGCACTATAGTGCGCGCATGGCACAACCCCTGCCCGCCCCTGCACGACGCGGCCTCGCACTGCTGTTCGACCGGCGCCGGGTGCTGTTCACGCTGGGCAGTTCGCTGTCGCTCGGCCTGCTGTTGAGCGTCGCGTACGAGATTCCCACGCGCATCGTGCTGCTGCGCGCGGCCATCGTCGGCCTCGTCGCGCTGCTGGCGTTCAGCACGCTGGAGCAATGGCCGCAGCGACTGCCACGCTGGCTCGCGCGCTGGGCGCTGCAGATCCTGGGCACGATCGCGAGCATTCCGTTCGCGACGCTGCTGGCGTACTGGATCACGACGGGCGGGCAACCGAACCTGATCACCGACCGGGATGCCGCATCCGGCTACGTGCTGATGACGGTGGCCGGATGGCTGTTCGCGCCGTGGATTGCCGTGGCGGCAGTCGTGCGGCAACGCGAAGCCTTCGCACAGCAGCAGGCGCTCGCCTTCGAACTGGAACGAAGCGAACTCGCGCGCCAGGCGCTGGATGCACGCTATCGACTGATGCACGCCCAGGTCGAGCCGCACTTCCTGTTCAACACGCTGGCCAACGTCCAGGCGCTGGTCGATACCGGCTCACCGCAGGCCTCGCGTGTGCTGCGGGCGCTGACCGACTATCTGCGCGCCGCCGTGCCACGCCTGCGCGAGTCCGCGACGACACTCGCGTCGGAACTCGACCTGGTGCGCGCCTACCTCGAACTGATGCACATGCGGATGCCGGACAGGCTGCAGTTCTCGATCGACGCCGACCCGGCGGCGCTGCCGCTGCAATGCCCGCCGATGACCCTGCTGACGCTGGTCGAGAACGCCGTGCGCCACGGCATCGATCCCGCCGAACAGGGCGGGCGCATCGACATCAGCGTGCAATCTCGTCACGGACGCTGCGTGCTGCAGGTGCGCGACACCGGCGTCGGGCTCGGCCGCGCGTCCTCGAGCCTCGGCACCGGCCTCGCGACGCTGCGCGAACGCTTGCAGTCGGTGTTCGGCGATGCCGTGGAACTGCGACTGACGGCGCTGTCGCCGCACGGCACGGCTGCGGACGTGAGCTTTCCAGCCAGAGTTGCAGAGTCATGACGATCCACGACGCAACGGCACTGATCGCCGAAGACGAACCGCTGCTGCGCGAGGCGCTGGAGCGGCAACTGGCCGAAGCCTGGCCGCAGCTGCGCATCGTCGCGCGGGCCCGCAATGGCCGCGAAGCCATCGAACTGTTCGAACAGCATCGGCCCGCGGTGTGCTTCCTCGACGTGCAGATGCCAGGCCTGTCGGGCGTCGAAGCCGCGCAGCAGATCGGCGACCGCGCGCAGATCGTGTTCGTCACGGCCTTCGACCAGTACGCCGTGCAGGCCTTCGCGCAGGGCGTACTCGACTACCTCGTCAAGCCCGTCGATGCAGCGCGCCTTGCGGCAACGGTGGCCCGCGTACAGCAGCGACTGCAGGCGGCGCAGCCGGTGGCCGACATGCAGATGCTGTTGCAGCAGCTGGCAAGCCAGTTCGCGAACCGTACCGCGGCGGCGCCGGCCAGCGGCCCGCTGCGGTGGCTGCGGGCGTCGCTCGGCGACACGGTGCAGATGATCCCGGTCGAAGACATCGACTATCTGCGGGCCGACGAGAAGTACACGTCCGTAGCCTGGCACGATGCCGAGGGCGCAGCCCGCGAATCGCTGCTGCGGATGCCGCTGAAAGACGTGCTGGCGCAACTGGACCCGGAGCAGTTCGCGCAGGTGCACCGCGCCGTCGTCGTGAATCTCGCGGCGGTGTCGCACCTCGTGCGCAGCGAACACGACACGGCCGACCTGCATCTGCGCGGACGCAGCGAGGTGCTGCCCGTCAGCCGCAGCTTCCTGCCGCGCTTTCGCCAGATGTAAGCGCGGCGCGCCGGCCGGCGCGGCAGCGGGCGTCAGTACAACTCGAACTCGCGCCGCTGCGCGAGCCAGGCCGTCTCGTCGGCGCGCGCCAGCGCGTCGAGATCCGCGGGTGTCGCGGCCGGATCATCGACCCATTCGCGCAGCAGCGGACTGCCGTTGATCAGGTCGATCGCGAGCCGGCCGTGCTCGTATTCATACGGGAAATCACGCCACAGCGGGTAGTCGGGCGACTGCTCGCGCAGCGCCTTGAACGCGAGCGCCATGACGCGCCACGGCTGGAACAGTTCGTGGTGATAGGACGGCGCATCGACATGAATCTGCACGCCGGCGCACAGCTGGCCGACATGCTTGTGGAACGTGGGCTCGAACCAGCAGGGCCGCAGCAGGCAGCCGCGCAGCCAGTCGGGTGCCAGCCGATGCATGGTCGCGATCAGGCGGCGCGCGTCGATGTCGGGCGCGCCGAACAGTTCGAGCGGTCGCGTCGTGCCGCGCCCCTCCGACAGCGTCGTGCCCTCCAGCATCACGGTGCCGGCGTAGCAGCGCGCCATCGACAGGTTCGGCGCATTCGGGCTCGGGTTGACCCAGCTGCGCTCGAGCAGCGGCCAGCCAAACCCCGGCGCAGCGTCCGTTTGCCAGCCGCGCATCGCGACGACCTGGTAGTCGACGTCGAGACCCAGCGTGCGGATGAACCAGCGCCCGAGCTCGCCCATGGTCAGGCCATGGCGCATCGGCATCGGGCCCGCGCCGACAAAGCTCTCCCAGCCGGCGCGCAGCGTCAGTCCTTCGACCGGCCGCCCGACGGGATTCGGCCGCTCCAGCACCCAGACCGATTTGCCGGTCGCCGCCGCGGCCTCGAGCACATAGCGTAGTGTCGTGATGAACGTGTAGATGCGGCAGCCCAGATCCTGCAGGTCGACCAGCAGCACGTCGAAGGTCTCGAGCATCGCCGCGGTCGGACGACGCACTTCGCCGTACAGGCTGAACACCGGCACGCCGTGCACCGGATCGTGGAAATCCGGCGACTCGATCATGTTGTCCTGCTTGTCGCCGCGCAGCCCGTGCTGCGGGCCGAACGCACTCGTGATGCGCAGGTCCGGCAGGGATTCGAGCGCATCGAGCGTGTGCGACAGCTCGCGCGTGACCGATGCCGGGTGCGCCAGCACCGCGACGCGGCGGCCTGCGAGTGCGGCGCGCAGCGCCGGTTCGGTGAGCAGTCGATCGACGCCAAACAGCACATGGGACACGGTCAGAGCTCCAGTTCGACGGCGAAACCGTCGCGATGATGGAAGTCGGGACGCCCGGGCGGATGCGCGAGCGCGAGGTAGGCGATGCTGCCATCCGCGCTCGATCACGGCGGTGAGCGCGCAGCGCCGGCGGGCGCTGCGACCCGCGCGCGCGGACCCCAGAGCTGCCCGCGGCAACTGCGTAGCAAGTTGCAAACCGGTCGCTGCGATCTCGAGGCAGACCTCTGGCGCGTGAGGCAGCTCGAGCGCCGCCATGCCCTCGCGGTAGCGCGTGAACGAGTACGCAGCCCACTCGGACGACGGCGAGAAATTGAACTCGCGATACCCCGCGCCGTCCGGGTCGGCGACGAACAGCTCGAAGCAGGTGTGACGCCACAGCCCGTCTCGCCTCGCGGGGGTCGCAGCGCGCGGCAGGCAGATCGAGGCCATGTCGGCCTGGAGGGTCCAGGTCAGCGCGACCGCCGTCGGACCGGCGTCGCACTTCACGGTGAGACTCCAGTCGGCAGGCAGGGGTGTCGAAAGGTGGGGCGTGAGCCGCATCCCGAAAGTGTAAGCCGCGGCGCGTGGGGATGCAGGCAGCTGTGGCAGAATCCGGCCCTTCGCAGCCAGGCCCGCACCATGACCGCAGACACCTCGCGCAGCATCGTCACGCTCCAGAGCCACATCCTGCAGCAGCAGGCCGATTTCCCGGAGGCGACCGGCACGCTGTCCTGGATCCTCTCGGCGCTGTCGATCTCCGCCAAGATCATCGCGGCGAAGGTGCGCCTCGCGCGCCTCGAGAACGTGCTCGGCAGCGCCGGCGCCGACAACGTCCAGGGCGAAACGCAGCAGAAGCTCGACGTGATCGCGAACGACACACTGCTGCGGGTGCTGGGCGGCCGCGAGGGCGTCGCGATCGTCGCCTCGGAAGAAAATGAAGAACCGGTGATCCTGCGCGACGAAGCCAACGGCGAGCGTCGCTACTGCGTGCTGTTCGATCCGCTCGATGGTTCGTCGAACCTCGACGTCTGCGGCGGCGTGGGCACCATCTTCAGCATCCTGCGGCATGATCGGCGCGCGCGGGATGCGCACGGGTCGCTGCTGCAGCCGGGTGCGCAGCAGGTCGCGGCAGGCTATGTGCTGTATGGCTCGTCGACGGTGTTCGTCATGAGCATCGGCCGCGGCGTCGACATGTTCGTGCTCGATCCGGCCGTGGGCGCATTCATGCTGGTCGAGCGCGGACTGCGCACACCCGCCGCGCACAAGAGCTACTCCGTCAACGAAGGCAACCGCCGCACTTTCCCCGAGGGCTACCAGCGATACCTAGACTGGGCGCAGGATAACGGTTATTCGAGCCGCTACGTCGGCTCCATGGTTGCCGACGTGCACCGCATCCTGCTGAAGGGCGGCGTGTTCATGTATCCGCCCACGAAGAAGGCACCGGACGGCAAGCTGCGCCTGATGTACGAAGCCAACCCGATGGCGATGCTGATCGAGCAGGCCGGCGGCAAGGCACTCGCGGCGCCCGGCCAGCGCATCCTCGACGTGCAGCCGCGCAACATCCACCAGCGCGTGCCCGTGATCCTCGGCAGCGCCGACGAAGTCGACCACGTCGTCGCGCAACTCGGCTGAGTCCGCTCAGATCTGCGCCTCGAGGCCGGGGAACCAGCGCAACAGCCGGATCATCGTTCGCTCGAAGGCATTGGTGCCCGGCTCGACTTGCGCGGCCTGCGCAGCGCCATCCTGCATCCAGTGCCACTCCAGTCGTGAACGGCTGCCGGGCGCGAGCCGCACGGCGTGGCTGTGCTCGGGCGCGCTCGCCTGATCGAACAGGCGCACGGCCTCGGCCGTCAGCGCCTCGCAGTCGATGACGACGCCGATCTCGGTGTTGTGGACGATCGAGCGCGGATCGATGTTCAGCGAACCGACGAACAGCCAGCGACGATCGATGACGACGAACTTCGCGTGCAGGCTGGCGTTCGCCGATCCGAACGCCTGCTGCCGCGCGCGCGCCACCGTCTCGGTCGTGCGACGGCGCAGCTCGTAAAGCTCGACGCCACGGCGCAGCAGCGGCACCCGGTATTTGGCGTAGCCGACATGCACCAGTCGCACGTCGTTGGCGCGGTAGGAGTTCGTCAACACGCGGATCGCGACACCCGCATCGCGCAGGTCGCCCAGCCGATCGACGCCGGCGCGCCCTGGCACGAAGTACGGCGAACTGATCAGCAGACGCTCGCGCGGCTCACCGATGATGGACTGCAACTGCGCGATCAGGTCGTCGCGGCGGGTGCGGCGTCGCGGGCTGAGCTTGTCCGGATCATCGGCGACCACCGTGCCTGCCGCGCGCTGCAGCGCGAGCCGGCCCGCCGCGGTCTCGCGCGCGAGCGGTGCATCTTCGATCGCACGCGCGAACGGTCGCGACGCCATTGCGGTCGCGTGCGCCTCGACCGCGGCCTGCAGTTCGGCAAGCGTCGGCGGCGCTCTGGCCAGGCGCAACGCCGTCGCCGGCACGGCGTATTCGCTGGCCCAGAAGTCATCGAACGAGCGCCCGGCCGCACGCGCCGCGGCACCGACGGCGAGCACGTCTAGATCGCGGAAGTCGAGCTCGCGGTGCAACGCGAAGTACTCGTCGCCGAGGTTGCGACCGCCCATCACACCGGCAACACCGTCGGCGAGGAACAGTTTGTTGTGCATGCGCTGGTTCAGGCGACCGCCGGTGGCGATGAAGTCGAACACACGGCCCGCCGCACCCGAGCGCCGTCGCCACGGATTGAACAGGCGAATCTCGACCTGCGGGTGGCTGTCGAGCGCCAGCAGCACGCGATCGTTGGCGGCGGCGTAGATGTCATCGAGCAGGATGCGGACGCGGACTCCGCGGTCCGCAGCGCGCAACACCTCGGCGGCAAGCAGCTGACCGGTCTCGTCGGCGTGGATGATGTAGTACTGCAGGTCGAGCGTATGCCGCGCGCGGCGCACGAGCTGCACGCGCAGCGCGAACGCGTCGAGGCCATCCGCGACGAGCCGGAAAGCCGAGTCCGCGCCTGGGCCTGCGAAGCTGTCAGCCCACAGTCCGTCGAGCTCGGGCGCGGGTGTGCCGGTGTAGGTCGACGACGGTGGCCGCGGCACGTCGAGCGACAGCGTCACGCAGCCCGACAACGCGCACGCGACGAGCAACAGTAGCGGGAGATGACGATGGCTGCGCATGCGGTCGATGCGCTAGATTAGCGCGATGGACCCCAAACTGCTGCACGCCATCGAATTCCTGCACGCACCGACCGATTGGGTCCACCTCGCAACGATCGGCCGCGACGGCGGGCCGCATGTCACGCCGATGATGATGGGCCTGCGCCCACCGCAGCTGCTGTTCAGCCTCACCGGCAAGCAGAAGGTGCGCAATCTCGAGCGCGACCCGCGCGCCTGCGTCGCGATCTCGAAGCCCGGCACCATGGCGCACGTCATGGTCTGGGGGCGGATCGAAATCCGCGTCGACGACGCAGCGCAGCAGATCTGGAACGACATGATCACGCGCGCCTTCGGTGCCGACGGGCTGGGCAAGCGCAATCGCAGCCTGTCGCGCGACGGCACCATGCTCGGTCTGTTGACGCCGGAGCGGCATCGCATCTACGGCATCGACTGAAACCGCGGCCCGCGCAAGCTGTCACACCGCCGTCAGGCGCAAGATCACTGGCGCCGCCGGGCCGCCGAAGCGCGCGAGCATGGCCGCGCGCGTCGCGAGCTCGAACTTCGTGAACTCGAACGCGGGCGCCACGCCACAGCCCACCAAGGCGAACTCGGCTCCCGGCGCGAGCTCGGCGCCGAACCAGCAGCCCGCGGGCACGACATGCTGCGGTCGTTCGCCTCGCGCCAGCTCACGACCCAGCAGCGTGGTGCGCGGCGGTGCCTGCGGCATCGCGGGGTCGAGTTCGTGGATCAGCAACGGCCCGCCCAGGTACAGGTGCCAGCTCTCGTCCGCATCGATGCGATGCAGCTTCGAAACCTGCCCGGGCAGCAGCAGGAAGTAGATCAATGTGGACGCGGCACGGCCCTGTGCGTCCTGGTGGGCGGCGCGATAGGTTTCGCGGAAATAGCCCCCTTCCGGGTGTGGCGCGAGGTCGAGATCGCGGATCAGGTCTGAGGGCGACATGCGGCGGGCAGCTCCAGGGTCTCGCGACACAGCCCCGGACTCTAGACCTGCTGCCGCGCCGGCCGCACGGAATCGCGGCGAAATACTCTGCCGCGTGCACGCCGTGAACAACCCGAGCCACTCGATGACCCCTGTTCGGCAGGACCCGGACAGGTCACCGTGCCGCAGCGCCGATCCTGTACCATTGCGGCGCTGTGAAGCTCCTGTCCCGCATTTTCGGTCCCGTTCCTCCACCGCCGCCGGCTGCCGTGGAGCCTGTGCCCGTGGCGCCTCCCGAGCCGCCGCCGCCGCCCGCCGTCGATCCGGCGGAGCAGGAACTGCTGCTGCGCAGCATCGAAACCGGCGCGCTCGACAGCGCGGAACTCGTCCGTCTCGCCGTGGAGGGCCAGACGACGCGCGTGCGACAGGCCGCCGCGATGTCCATCCACGATCCCGCCGTCTGGCCTGATCTGCTGCAGCGTCTGCGCGGCCGCGACAAGGCAGCCTACAAATTGATCAAGCAAAGACATGATGCACTGCTCGCCGAACAGCGCGCGGTGACCACGGCCAACAGCGAGGCCGAAGCGCTGTGCGCATCGATCGAGAAGCACGGCACGCGCTCGCATGACCCGCTCTATGCGCCGACGCTGGTTGCGCTGACAGCGCGCTGGCAGGAACTGCCGGAACACGTGGATGCCGGCATCCGGCAGCGCGGCGAGGCCGCCCTCGAGCGCTGCCGCGAAGTCGTCGCCGCGCATGAACGCGAGCTCGAGCGACTCGCCGCCGAGCGTGCGGCGGACGCTGAAAAGGCGCGCGCGCTCGAGGCCGAGCGGCAAGCCCAGCAGCAGGCCGCCGCGGACCAGGCAGCCGCTGACCAGGAAGCAGCAGAACGGACCGCTGCGGATCAGCCGGTTGCTGAGGCAAGTGCGCCGCTGGAAGCTGAGCAGGCCGTGGCGGACGAGACGGCGACGGACGCCCCGCCGCTCGATGAGGCGCAGGCCGCCGCAGCCCAGACCCAGTCGGAGATCGTCAGCCTGATACGCCTGAGCGGCGCCGCATTGAAGCGCGGCGACACGCGCAAGGCAGCGCGCTTCCGCCAGTCGCTCGAATTGCTGCTGCCGGATGCCAGCACGCTGCCCACGCACCTGCAGCGCAACCTCGAGCAGCTCGACCTGCAATTGAACGAACTGCGCCAGTGGAAGGACTACGTCGCCGCTCCCAAGCGCCTCGAGCTGATCGAGGAAATGGAAGCGCTGATCGGCGTCGAAGAGAAACCGGACACGCTGGCAGAACACATCCGCGCGCTGCGCCAGGAATGGCGCACGATC
>JBIITU010000236.1:0-5502 GCA_044340335.1 Steroidobacteraceae bacterium | reverse complement strand
GTGGCGGGCACCGTCTCGCCCTTCATCTCGGAACCGAGCCCCGCGAAGTACTCGAGATACCCCGCCGCGATCTGCACGTCGGCACCGAGCTTGCCGATGGTGTTGCCGGTATCGCGCGCCTCGAGCTGCAGGATCTCGGCGCCACGCGCCCGAATGCCTGCCGCAAGCTGGCGCAGCGCTGCAGCGCGCTCCCAGACAGACCGGGCTGCCCAACCGGGCTGCGCCGCCTGTGCTGCCGCGACGGCGCGCTGCACGTCGGCGGCGGTGCCAGCGGGAACCCGGCCGGTCGGCGTTTCGTCGGCCGGGTTGATCGAGTCGATCCACTCGCCGCCCGAAGCCGCACACCACTCGCCGCCGATCAGCATGTGCCGGTCAGCGACCGGACCCTGTTCTGTTCGCCCCATGAATAGCGCCCCCGATTCCTGATCGAATTGCCGCGTGATCTGGGCAAGATCGCCGGACTCAGCACCATCGCTCTCAGGGAGGAAGGCACGATGTCCGACAAAAAGCTCCGCGGTACACGACGGCAGATGCTGTCAGCCATGGTAGCGGCTCCGCTGGTCGGCGCTGCAATGCCTGCGGCCGCGTCCAAAAGTCGAGCGGCGAAGATCGCCGGCCCCATGCCCGAGGGATTCCGCAACGGGCCGCTCGACCTCGCGAAGCCGCTCGACAACCTGATCGCGCTGCTGAAACTGCAGGCGGATCTGTCTGGCAAGCCGGTCTACAGCGGCTTCCCCGGCAAGGCCTGGGGCTGGGTGCCCGATGAAGGCAACTACCTGCTGTTCAACACCTACGGCATCGGCGCGACGCGCCTCGAGTACAGCCCTGCGGACAAGGCGTTCCGGTTCATCCATCGCGAGGCGCTGCTGTATTGCGATCCGCGCACTGGCGACGTGCTCGACGACTGGGTCAACCCGATGACGGGTGCCCGGGTCGAAGTACTGCACATCCTGAACGACCCCGTGAACCGGCTCTACCCGCTCGCGGGCGGGCCGTTCGCGCCGCCCTACCCGTACATGGTCAACAACGACCGGCTGATCTTCCAGCTCGACGTGCTGCGCTCGACAGAGAAAAGCCCGCTGACGCGCAAGGACTACCCGCTGCACGCGCAGCAGGATCTCTACCAGTCGGGCGAGCTTTGGGCGATCACCGGCAGCCTGCGCGAGGTCAACGACCCGGCGGTCACGTCGGCGGCCTGCCACACCTCCTGGAAGCGCGTGTCGATGTGGCTGCCGTTCATGGAAATGGGCAACCGCCCGGGCGTCATGATCTACCACTCGCAGTCATTCAAGTTCATGAACGGCTGGAGCGAACTGCCGGCGAACATCCGCAGCTGGGTCGAGAAGAACCAGCCGAAGTACCTCGAGGCGCCGACTGCCTGGGAGGGCCTCGGCAAGAACGAGACGACCTGGAGCTATTCGAAGAAGGTCATCGACGCGCGGCGTGCCGAAGGACGGGTGCGCAACGGCAGCGCGTTCGAGAAGAACTGACCGCAGTCGGTCGCATTCTCAACCGACGGCGCGTGCGCCAGGGCTGCGCTGGATCCACGCGATCAGCACGGCGCCCAGCATGACCGTGATCGTGTCGGCGATCGCGGTCGTGCAAAGCGGGCCCGTGGGCAGCCGCAGCCAGCCTGACAGGAACGTGTAGGCACCAAAAAAGGTCGTCATCGAGACGATGCCGCCGGCCGCCAGCCCGCGCGCGAGCCAGCCGCGCGGCTTTTCGAGCCAGGCGCACAGCCAGGCCACCGCGAGCACCGGCAGCGCGAAGCCCGCGGTCAGCACGCCGATCTGCGTGTCGCCCGCGTCGCGCATCAGGTCGCCGAAACCGGGCTTGATGATCGGATTCAGGAACTTCTCCGCGACGAACCAGTTGAGCCCGCTGGTGAACACGAAGCCGACGCCGAGCGATGCCAGCCAGCGACCGACACTCATGTCGCCGGCTCGACGATCGTCACGACGCTGCGCAACTGCGGCTGCTCCACCACCTGCGTGACGCCGCTCGGCCAACGCACCTCGATGCGCTCGACGCCCTTGCGGGAGCCCAACCCGAAGGTGATGACCGGATCGTTGGTCGAGTTGTAGCCGTGCGCGCTCGTCGTCTCGTGATGCTGCACGAGGTCGCCCGCCACGACCTTGATGCGCGCGCCGAGGCCATCACGATTGCTGCGCGTGCCCTGCAGCCGCACCTTGATCCAGCCATTGCGATTGCCGCGGTTGATCAGCAACTGCGTCTTGCCGGCCACTGGGCTGACCTGTTTGCCCGCCGAGTAGTAGGTGCGATTGGTGACATAGATGTCGGGGAAGCCATCGGCGTTGACGTCAGCGGCACCCACACCGGAGCCGATGCCCAAGCCTTCGGCGCCGGAACCACGAGTGGCGTCGACGAAAGTCGCGTCGCCGTTGTTCAGCAGCAGCACGTTGGGTGCGGGCTCCCAGGCGATGTAGAACTGCACGAACGGCGGGAAATCGCCGATCACGTCGTTGATCAGCGTGTTCGATGGACCGCCATTGTTCACGTACAGGTCGATGTCGCCGTCGTTGTCGAAGTCGGCCGCCGTGCACCCGCGCGCGCCGCCCATGTCGCCCGCACCGGACTTCAGCGTGACGTCCTCGTATGTGAGAGCGCCCTTTTCCACAAGTCGGCTCAGGATCAGCCGGTTCGCCTGGTCGGCGAGCGGCAGGTAGACATCCATGTCGCCGTCGTTGTCGTAATCAGCGATGCAGGCGCCCTGCGCATAGCCCGGGTTGATGAACGGGATGCCGCTCGGCGGCCGGCGGCTGCGCGTGATGTCCTCGAACGTGCCGTCGCCCTTGTTGCGCAGCAGGATCTTGCTGTCGCGCTCGTTCGTGATCAGAAGGTCGATCCAGCCATCCTGGTCGACATCGGTCCAGTTCGGCGAGCCCTGCGCGTTCGACTCCTTGAGCTTGGCCTGCACGGCGGCACCTGCCGAGGTCGTCACATCCGTGAAGGTCCAGTTGCCTTCATTGCGGAACAGCGCGTTCTCGATGTCGCCGTCAGCGTTCTTCCAGAAGATGTCGAGATCGCCGTCGTTGTCGAAGTCGGCACAGGCCACGCCACCCGCAGTGTCGCCGATGCCGCCGATCTTCTGGTCGTTCTCGTTGCCGGCGCGCATCAGGCCTGCGGCGCGCGTCACGTCGACAAACGTGGCACTGCCGGATTCCTTCAGCTGGCTGCGATACAAGGTGGTCGGAACATGCTTCTGCCGCGCCTGCCCGGGCGGCATGTTGGCGGAGACGAGATCGAGGTCGCCATCATTGTCGAGGTCGCAGAACACGGCGCCGCGGCTGAAGCTGCCGAGGTTCTGCACGCCGCGCGCGGCGGCCACGTCCGTGAAACGCCCCTGCCCGTCGTTCTCGAACAACCGATCTGCCAGCCCCGGGGCGAGATCCTCGACCGGGACGAATACGTCGATATCGCCGTCGTTGTCGTAGTCGCCGAAGGTCGGTCCGGTCGAATTGACCGCTGGGTCAGCGACGCCGCGCTGCGCGGCTTCGTCGACGAAGCGAACCGGCGCTGACGCCGGGCGCGCCGCAGTGAGCAGGCCGACCCCTAACGCGGCACCCAGCGCCACCCATCCCCAATGCACCTCCACGCTGCGTCCCATGAATCCCCCTGCAGGCTGCCGTGCTTCGGTCGCCGATTCTAGGCACGGTTCCAGCGGACGCGGCAGACGAATGGGACCGCGACCCATCGTGCGGTCGCGGCCCCATACGGCACCAGGGGTGGTGCATTCTGCTCAGTTGCCAGCGAAGCGATACGTGAACCGGATACCCGCGATGCGCGGATCCGGCAACGCGGCTCCCGGCGTGTCAGCGGGCGTGAAGTTGAACGGATCCACCAGGGCGACCTCAACATTGCCCGGCGATGACGACGTCGACAGCACTGTGTCGTCGTCGAACAGGTTGTTGATGTAGAGCAGCGCGTCCCAGCGCGGCGACGTGATGCCGATGCGCAGGTTGACCAGCTCATAGTCATCCATCTTGCGCGTGTTCCACTGGTCCTCGAAGCGCTCGCCCTGCATCTGCCCGTCGGCTTCGATGAACCAGCGCGCCTGCCCGTCCATCAGGCCGGCGAGCGGCCGCGAGTAGCGCGCCAGCAGCGCCAGCGAGTGCTCGGGGCTGCGCTCGAGGCGATTGCCCTTCAGGTTGATCTCGCAAAGCCGGTAGCCAGTGCGCGCCGTGCGCGGACACGAACCGAAGCGCGCCGCATCGGTCGGCGACGCCGAGTCGAACGGGAAGTCGGTGTATTCGGCATCGAGGTAGCTGTAGTTCGCGTACAGCAGCCAGTTCGGCGTCGGCGCCCAGCTGGCGTCGATCTCGAGGCCGCGAACCTCGGCTTCGCCGGCGTTGAGCAGGCGGCCGACTGCGGTGTTCCCGACCAGCAGCTGCGCCCCGACCTGCTTGTCGGTGTAGTCGATGAAGAACACCGAGCCGTTCAGGCGCAAGCGACCATCGAGCCATTCGGTCTTGGCGCCGAGTTCATACTCCGTGATGCGCTCCTTCTTGAACGCGAACTCGTCGTAGTTGCCGTCGAAGTTGGCGTCCTGCCAGCCGCCGGCCGTCACGGTCGAAATGCCACCTGGCTTCACGCCCTCGGCCACGGTCAGGTAGTACAGCGCGTCGTCGCTCGCCTTGAACTCGAGGCCAACGCGCGGCGTCAGGAAGCTGTCGGTGGAGCTCAACGCCACCGGCCTGCCGGGAGCCTGCCGCATGCGGCCATTGTTGAAATAGAAGTCGTAGATGATGACCTGCGATGGCGCCGTGACCGACTGACCCGGGAAGGTCACGTCGGCGCACGGGGTCGGAGGCGCGCCCGGGAATGCACCTGGACCAGCCGGCAATGCGCAGTCGACGCCCAGCACGTCTTCTTTCTCGTCCGAGTAGCGCGCCTCGGCCGTCGCCCGCCAGCGCTCGGAGAACTCGAACTCGAGCATTGCAAACCCGGAAACGCTGGTTGTCTCGCGTCCGGCGAGGCGCGGCACCACATCGACCAGCGCGAGACCGGGCGTGCCATTATTCGGGCCGCAGCTTGGCGGCAGAGGTGGGGAACCCGGTCCGAAGGCACCCGCCGGGACGGCGGGCAGGCAGAACAGGTCGATCGAACGCGACACCTGCTCGGCATCCTCGCGCCAGTACAGCGCGCCCAGCGAGTAGTTGAGCCGGCCGTCGAGATCCGACTGCCAGCGCAGTTCCTGGCTGAACTGCCGCGTCTTGTTGTCGTAGTCGAAGATCGAACTGCGCAGGGCCGTATCGCGGCCAGCGACCGGGATCGCGTCGAAGTCACTGTCCTGCTTGAACGTGAAGTCTGCGTCGGTGTATCCCGTGTACGACGTCAGCGTGCCGCCGTCGAAATTCCAGGTCACGATCACGGAGCCGCGCGCCATCTGGCGTTCGCTGCCGGGGAACTCGCCGCCGGTCGTCGGATCCTCGCTCAGTCTGGCAGCGAGCTCGTCGCCTCCGGGCGCCGTGCCAACGCCAC
>JBIITU010000280.1:0-4635 GCA_044340335.1 Steroidobacteraceae bacterium | reverse complement strand
CTGGGCGCCCCGGTAACGGGATCGAGTCGCGTCGTGCCGGCCGCGAGGCGCGGCGCGATGCGGTTCGCGCGGATCAATGCCTGCGCGGGTTGGTCGTAGGTATCGTCAGTGAACTCGAGGCGCGCCTTGACGCTGCCCGCTTCGCCAATCACCCATTTTCCAGCCAGCGCCGCGCCCCAGCCATCGCCGCCGCCGAGCTTGTTGCCCGTGACGGCATTCCGGTAGACGCCATCGTCGCTCCAGTAAGTGCCGTTGAAGCGCAGACCGAAAGAATCGCTGACCGGACCACTGAGGGATCCCGACAGGGTCTGGCGCCCGTACTCTCCGACATCTCCGCGAACGCTGGCCGAGAAGTCGTCGGTGGGATCCTTGGTCACGTACTGGATCGCGCCGGCAAACGCGCTGCGCCCATAGAGCGCGCTGTGCGGTCCCTTGACGATTTCGATCCGCTCGAGGTCCAGAAGGCGGGACGTCGCCAGCAGCGAACCACCGCCGAACGCAATACTCTCGCTCGAGGTGTCGATGCCGTCGACGAGGATCGCGACGTTGTTGCGTCCGCGGGTCGGCGAGAGGCCACGGATGGTGATTCGGTTGTCCGTGGCACCGTAACCGCGTTCGAAGATCAGCGATGAGTCGAGCGCAGCGACATCCTGGACGCTGCCGACGTTCAGTCGCTCCAGCTCCGTGGCGGAGATCGCGGTGATGCTGAGTGCGACGTCCTGCAGATTCTCCTCGCGCTTGCGCGCCGTGACGACGACTTCATCGAGAGACGCTTCGGAAGGCGTCTGCGCCAACGATGGCACGGCCACCGCGACCGAGATGCCACCCAGCAACGCGGCGCGCACGCCCCGTCGCACCCTTCTGGACCTGTTCATGACCTACCCCCTTTTTTGTGACCGCCCAGTCACAAATTGCCACAGCGGGCAAGCATGGGGATATCCCGCCACGGCACGCTGACCGCGTGGCGCTCGCTTGTTGTGACTGCTTGGTCACTTGCGCGCCCTTCGCGATACTTTCCGCGCATGAAAGGAGACCAGCCACCGCGCCGCCGTCGGCCCGGCCGCGCGGCCACGGAACGGGCCCTGCTTGAGGCTTTCGAGGGCCTGTTCGAGCGGCGCGGAGTCGCCGGAGTCGGGGTCAACGCCGTGCTCGACAGCGCCGGGGTCGGCAAGCGACTTCTCTACGACTACTTCGGAGATCTGGACGGCCTCGCGCAAGCCTGGGCACAGGAGCGACCCGACCCTCTTGCCCTGGCGGAGCGAGCGCCGCAGTTCCGCAAACGCCTCGCGCGCCTGGCGCCGAGCGCCAGAATTGCCGCGATCCTCGAGGACTACGCGGGCACGCTGCGCGGGCATCCCTGGGCGGGTGAAGTGCTGCTGGCGGACCTGCAACCCCAGCAGAGCCTCTCGCGGGCGATTCGCGACATTCGCCGCGCCATCGGCTCAGGGCATGAGCAGCTGCTGCTGGATCCGGAACTCGGCAGCAACCGGCAGCTGGTGGAAGTCGCCTTCATCCTGCACGCGGCTGCAAACTATCTGGCGTTGCGGGCGCGCTTTGCGCCCGACTACAACGGCATCAAGCTCGACACTGCGTCAGGCTGGCAGGCCGCGATGCGAATGCTCAAGTCGACAGCGTCATCCGGGGGCGGCAAAGCGAAAACTAAGCGCGCGGCCGCGCCGAAAGCCGCTCCGGGTACTCGCGCTCGGCCCGCTCGCGATACTCGCGCGGCAGGTCGTCGATCGAGCGCAGCTTCGCGCCCGAAGCGTGCCAGATGACATGGCCCGGGTGGTCTTTCATGTCCATCCACTTGAGCCAGCCCATGAACACGGTCGACGAGAATGCGGCCGGCAGCGCCGCGAGGCGCCGGTTGGCGAAATCGCGTCGCGACACGAACATGCTCTGGCGCTGGCCATGCATCGGCGGCATGCCGGTCGGATAGACCGTCTGGTGCTGCAGCCACACCTGTTCGCCGGCAGCGTGCCATTGCACCCGCAGCGGGCGCGGCGACGGCGAGCCGAAAGCCTCGCCGTTGAGGCGCACCGGCCAGATGCCGTCCTCGCCGTAGTGAAACCCGAGGTTGCCGCCCTGCACTGCCGGCTTCACCGCGTCCGTCCGCCCGGTCCACGGGTTGCGGAACTCGTACAGGTATTCGTTCGTGTCGAAATCGCGGAAGAACGTGACCGTGTGGCCACCCAGCCGATAACCGCTGCCGACGTGCTGGAACCAGTAGACCTCCAGACCCTCGAAGCGCACCAGCGGTCGTGGCGTCTGGTCGTGCCCCGTCACCGCGAAAATCACGCCGGTAAACCACCAGGGCACATCTGCCTCGCGCAGGCTGCCCTGCATGCGGACCAGTTCGCGCAGGTGCGCAGCGGGCGTATCGGGCATGCCGGCATCGGGACCGGGCACTGACGCGATACCGTCTGCGGACGCAACCAGGCCCGCGCCCGCCAGGCCAAGCAGCAAGCCAGCCGATGCAAACTCGCGCCGCCCCATGTTGTCGCTCATGGTGAATCCCCCGAAACGAAACGGGGGCTGCCCGACGTGTTCAGGCAGCCCCCGCGTTAGTCCACTGCCGCAGTGCTAGAACTTGTAGTTGAAACGAAGCCCAACCAGTCGCGGCGCCGGCAGGTTGGCAAACACCGCAGTCGGTATGCCGAGACCAAAGGGTCCAAGGGCACTGCGCAGATTGGCCGGGTTCGCGCCCGGGTTGGTGCCGCCCACGGTGATGACCGTTCCTGCCAGCACCGCCTGCCGCAGGTCCGCAAACACGTTGCCCGGGCCCGTGCCGCCGGACTTGATCGTGTCGTCGTCGAACAGGTTGTCGACGTACAGGATCGCGGTCCAGTTGTCGCTTTCGAGACCGAGGCGAAGGTTCGACAACGCGTAGGCGTCGAGCAGGATGTTGTTGTCGTCTTCCGCGAACCGCTCGTCAACCCAGTTCGTATCGAGGTCGACGAACCAGCTCTTGCCGCTGGCCCCGAACGGCGCGCGATAGCTGAGGTTCAGTGCCACCGCAGTCTCAGGCGTGTCCTCGAGGAAGTTGCCGGTCCGGGACGTACTGCAGGTCGCCTGGGCCTGCACCGTCGTGCCAGTCTGCACCGTCGTGACCACCGGCGTGCAGTTGCCAGTACGAGCGAGCTCAGCGGCACCCGAGGTCAGCGTCTCAAAGCTCGTGTACTTGTATTCGAAGAAATGCGTCAGGCCGCCGCTGACAGTCAGGCGCTCCGTGGCGCGCCACTGCCCCGCCAGCTCGAAGCCCTGCAGTTCCGCACCACCTGCGTTGGTAACTCGGTTGCCCAGGGTGTTGCCGATGATGACCTGGGTACTGACCTGCTTGTCGGTGAAGTCCTGGAAGAAGTACGCACCATTCAGCGACACCCGCCGGTCGGCAGACGTCCACTTGCCACCCAGTTCATAGACCGCGATCTGTTCGGACTCGAACTCGACATCGGGCCGCGGCGGAAGACCGAAGGCGCCAGTGGTCAGCGTCGCGAAGCCACCGGGCTTGCGGCCTTCGGAGTACGACCCGTAGACGTTAAGCGAGTCGCTCGGGCGCCACTGCAGCGTGGCCTTGGGCGTCACGTAGTCCTCGGAGCGGGTGTAGGTGCCGAACCCGAGCTGAGTGGGCGCCGCGAAAGTTGCGGGGAAGCCCGGTTGGGCAGGATACGGTATCGCCGCGGCGTTGTTGCAGTTGCCGGTCGCGCCGCAGAGGATCACCGTGCCAGGCCCCTGGTTGCCGGCAGTGCGCCGCGCGCTGATCTCATTGTCCTCATCGACATAGCGCGCTTCGCCGATCACGCGCAGCGAATCGGTGAGGTCCCATTCGAACTCGAGATAGGCAGAACTGTGGTCGACGAGCCGGCGGACGAAGTACGGCTGCCGGGCGGCGACGACGTTGTCCATGTACTGGGAAATGTTGGTGCTCGTGACGATTCCGGTGCCGCCGACGCACAGGCCCATCGGTGAGGGCCCCGGGATGATCGCTGCCAGCACGCAACTTCCGCCCCGACCAAACACGGTGTTGTTGCGGTCGAACTGGTCAGCCCGCTCGGTCCAGTACTGCACGCCACCGATGATCTGCAACGGGCCGTCGAAATCGGATGTAAACCGCAGTTCCTGGCTGAATTGTTCGGTGCGATTGTCCGTGCGCAGCGTCTGCTGCACGTTCAGGAGGTCTGTCTTGTCGAAATCCTGTTCGGTCGAAACGTCGGCACGGGTATAGCCGGTCAGCGACGTGAAAGTGCCCCAGTCGAATGACAGGCCCTGGACAGCCGAAAAGCGCAGTACCTGCCGATTCGTTCCGGAGAAATCCGGAGCCGTCAGACCGTTGTCCGTCGAGCGGCCGTAGTCCGGGTTGTAGCGCACCTGCAGCTGGCTGGCGTTGGGCAGCACGCCGCGGAACGACGCGACGTTCATGTCGTCATAAATGCCTGTGCTGCCGGTAGCACGCTCGATGATATTCACGACGTTGTAGATGCCAGCCGTGATCGGCGTCCCGGCCCCAGTGACGAGGTTCGGATTGGCGTCAAGCGTAAGGCACGAGGCGTCGAGTACCGGCCCTGTCGTGACGAGGAACGGCGCCATTGCCGCAGTCGGCGTGGTGCCGGCGATGTTCGGATTCGCGATCGAGTA
>JBIITU010000441.1:0-2803 GCA_044340335.1 Steroidobacteraceae bacterium | reverse complement strand
CGCCGGAGGCGGTCGGCGTGACCAGCGGGCAGGTGTTCTACATCTGGTTCAGCGTCTTCAACCTGTTCGTCACGATGCTGTTCTGGGCGCTGATGGCAGACCGCTACTCGCTTGACCAGAGCAAGCGGCTATTCGCGCTTGTTTCGGTCGGTGGCACGCTCGGGGCGATCTTCGGTCCGTGGCTGGCGAGTCAGCTGGCGCAACCCTTCGGCACGCCGGCGCTGTTGCTGGTCGCGGTCGGCTTTCTGCTCCTGGCGGTGGGGTTCGCCTGGGCCGTCGCACGCAGCCAGAACGCGTCGAAGGTCCCGGCGGTCGCGGCCGATGCGACGCCCGATCCGGCAGGCGCGGAGAAGGCGCTGGTCGATGAGCAGGCGATCATCGGCGGCAGCGCCTGGCAGGGTTTTCGCGCGGTGTTCCAGTCGCGCTACCTGCTCGGCATGGCCGGCTACATCGTCATCCTGACCATCATGAGCACCTTCCTCTATTTCACCCGGCTGCAGATGGTCGCCACGCTCTTGCTGCAGGCGGTGATCGCCGGTCAGCTGATGAAGCGGGTCGGGGTGCCTATCACGCTGGCGCTGCTGCCGATCACGGTTGCACTCGGCTTCATCGGCCTGGCGCTGGTTGCCTCGCTGGCCGCGCTGATCCTGTTCGAGGCCACGTTCCGTGCACTCCAGCGGGCGGTGACGCGGCCCGCGCGCGAGACTCTCTATACCGTGGTCAGCCGGGAAGACAAGTACAAGTCGAAGGCCTTCATCGACACGTTCGTCTACCGCGGCGGCGACGTCGTCGGTGCCCAGGTAGAAGGGCTGCTCGGCAAGCTCGGCATGGGCCTGGCAGCGCTCGCGAGCGTTGCCGTCCCGATGGCGCTCGCCTGGGCCGCACTCGGCATCTGGCTTGGCCGCAGGCAGCAGGGCTTGGCGGCAGAGGCGAAACGGCAAGACGCTTGATTCACAGGACCCGCGACGCCGCGACCGCGCGCGCCGTGTCAGGGCAGCCTGGCGGCCGCCGCGTCGCTGCCCGACACGACGGGCAGGGAGAAGCGGTAGTCATGCCGGGCGAGGGCTTCGCGGACGCCGACCTGATATGTCTGCACCAGCACCGCGCCATCCGCCGTCACGGTGAAGACGCGGAACATCGGCGTGTGGCGCGTCTCGTCCGGGATCTTGGTGCGCTCGATGCCCGGGATGTGGACGTAGTGCACTTGGGCGATGCGCTTCGAGTGGACGACCCTGTCGAGGTCCATGTGGAGATCGCCTGAGATCACGGCCGCCAGATTGTGCTGCGCCACCACTTCGGCGAAGCGGCGGTGAGTGATCCCCTTGCCGGGTTTCTCGGGATAGGCGTCCGCCTGGGCGCCGTGCACGATCAGGAACACCGGACGCGGGCTCGCGGCGCGAACCTGCTGCAGGATCCAGTCGATGCCCTCGTCCCTGAAGTCGCGACTGAAATCGGGTGACGCGAACACGAGGGTCACTGCCCCGCGGTCCTGCACGTAGCGGCGGCTCGTGATCTCGGCCCTGCCGGCGTTCCAGCGGTTGGCGAACTCGAGGAACCTCGCCTCGGTGCTGTTCCACTCCTCGTTGCCCATGATGGGAAAGAACGGCAGCGACAACGCCTGCAGCACCGGCGTGACGTTTCTGTACTGCAGTTTCGTGCCCTTGTGGGCGATGTCGCCGACGCCGACGACGAAATCCAGCCGCTCGCGCGCAGCCAGCGCGTTCACATCCCGCACGGCGGCCTGCAGGTTGGGGAACTCCGCCCGCGGCTTCGGTTCAGCGTCGCCGAGCACTGCGAAGCGGAGCACGACCCCGTCGCCTGGTGCGGCCGCGGCGGTACCGCAGGCGACGGTCATGAACGTCAGGGCCAGCACCAATGTCGTGCCCAGGCGCCGGAGCGGATTCAGGCGGTAAGCGAACATGCAGTGCCTTCTCGAATGCGGGGATCGGCGCTGGAGTCCCCCTCGGCGAGTGGCCGCGCAGATCGTCACCCGCACACGCTACCGGCGCAGCGCGCCGATGTCACGAGGCGTGAAGAAGCTTGCCCTGACGGCATTGTCCCAACGGTTACCTGACCTGCCCATGCTGCCTCCTGCCCTTGCCTTGCCGTGCCGGCGTTATCGCCGCGTGCCGCTTGCGTGGGCGGCACCGTGCGTCATGATGCGTCCTCGCATCCTGCGGGAGAGAGTGATGTCCAGCACGCGGTTCGCAATGGTGGGTCTAGGCCGCATGGGCGGGAACATGGTCCGGCGTCTCGCCCGCGCTGGACAGGTCGCAGCGGTGTTTGACCGCACGCCAGCGGCGCGCGCAACGTTGACGGCCGAGAGTGGGGCCGTCGACTGCGCGTCGCTGGCCGAGCTGGTTGCAGCAGCCGGCGCCGACACTTCAACCCGCCGTGTGATCTGGCTGATGCTGCCGGCTGGCGAGACAACGTCGCAGACGTTTGCGGCGCTGTTGCCGTTGCTCGCGCCTGGCGATGTGATCGTGGACGGCGCCAACACCTGGTACCGGGACAGCATCGAGCGCGGCGCAGTCGCAGCGCAGCACGGCATCGGATTCGTCGACGCGGGCGTCTCGGGCGGTGTCTGGGGGCTCGACAACGGCTACGGTCTGATGGTCGGTGGCGCACCGGAGCATGTCGCCGCCGTCGAACCCTATCTGCGTACGCTGGCACCGGCGGCAGACCGCGGCTGGCTGCGCTGTGGTCCGGTGGGGGCGGGTCATTTCGCGAAGATGGTCCACAACGGCATCGAGTACGGCCTGATGCAGGCCTATGCGGAAGGTCTGGCGTTGCTCGAAGCGAA
>JBIITU010000440.1:0-2814 GCA_044340335.1 Steroidobacteraceae bacterium | reverse complement strand
ACCACGCAGGAGACCAGCAGGACATTGTGCGGAAAGGTCCAGGGATTGGCGGCGGTGTCGTTGCGCGGGACTTCCATGCGCTCTCGTCCTTGGATTCGTTGCAGGATGATCGAGCTCACCCAGACTACGCTGTTCGTGGCAGGAATACATTTGGCATGGGAGCGAGTGCCGCCAAGCGTTCGCCTGATGACGTTCCATGGGGTGTATGCCCGGAACGGCAAGCGAACGATCATCGCCAGCGCGGGCACAAACCGGGCAGGGCGTGGGTCCGGTTGACCGTCCATGACAAGATTCTGCGCGGCTTGCGTCGCGGCATGGGGTTACAGTGGTCCCTCAGACCGCGCCGATCCAGTAAGGATAAGCCGCAGTCGGAGGGCGAGCATTGGACGCAGAGCAGTCGGACGCGTTGGTGGTCTTTGGCGTTACCGGTGATCTGGCGGCGCGCAAGATCTTCCCGGCGCTGCAAAGTCTGCAGCGTCGTGGTCGTCTGGGCGTGCCTGTGGTCGGCGTCGCCCGTGGCGGACTCGGTATCGATGGGCTGCGCGAACGCGTGCGCGACAGCCTGCAGCGCTACGGCGGAGGTTTCGATGCCGAGCACGGCGCCGCGCTACTCGAGCAACTGCACTACGTCGATGGCGACTACTCGGACGCCGCGACGTTCACGGCGCTGCGCCGCGAACTCGGCGCAGCGCGCGCACCCCTGCACTACCTCGCGATTCCGCCGAGCATGTTCGGCGAGGTCATCGAACGCCTCGCAGCCGCGGGCTGCGCGAGCGGAGCGCGGGTCATGGTCGAGAAGCCGCTCGGCCGCGACCTCAGCTCGGCGCAGACGCTGAATCGCATCCTCGGTCAACGCTTTGGCGAGCGTGACGTGTTCCGGATCGATCACTTCCTCGGCAAGGAGCCGGTGCAGAACCTGTTGTACTTCCGTTTTGCGAATGCCTTTCTCGAGCCGCTGTGGAACCGCCAGCACATCAGCAGTATCCAGATCACGATGGCTGAACAGCTGGACGTGCAGGGGCGTGGCCGACTCTACGAAGAACTCGGAGCCACCCGCGACGTCGTCCAGAATCACCTGCTCGAGATTGTCGCGATGCTCGCAATGGAGCCGCCAGTCCGCTGGTCATCCGACGCGATGCGGGACGAGAAGGTCAAGGTATTGCGCGCACTGCAACTCGAGCCGGGCCGCAATTTTGTGCGCGGCCAGTATCGCGGTTATCGCAACGAGCCTGGAGTTGCCGCCAATTCAGACGTCGAAACCTACACGGCACTGCGGTTCGGCATCGATTCCTGGCGCTGGGCCGGTGTGCCGTTCCTGATTCGGGCCGGGAAATCACTGCCGCTCACGGCGACCGAAGTCACGGCGACTTTTCACCGTCCGCCGCAGCAACTGTTCGATGACGCCGCGGCCGGCGGCCGCGCACCCGGACGCAACTTCCTGCGCTTCCGGCTCGGACCCGATCGGGTCGCGATCTCGCTCGGCGCGCGTGTCAAGACCGCCGGCGAAGCAATGACTGGCCGCGACGTTGCCTTGACCGCCTGCAATGGCGAGGCGGACGAGATGGCTCCGTACGAGCGATTGCTCGCCGACGCGATGCGCGGTGACGCCCAGTTGTTCGCACGTCAGGACGGAGTCGAAGCCTCGTGGCGGTTCATCGACGCACTGCTCGCAACGGCACCCCCGGTCGAGCCTTACGAGCGCGGCAGCTGGGGCCCGGTCGCTGCCGAGGCGCTCGCGCAGCGCTACGGTGGCTGGCTCGATCCCGCCGCAGACGGCGATTCCGCATGCGGCTGATCGTCACCGCCGATGCCGAACAGCTGGCGCAGCGCGCCGCCAACTGGCTGGCCCTCTGCATTCGCACTGACATCAGCGAACGCGGCCGCGCCCGCCTGGCGCTCAGCGGCGGTACGACGCCCTGGCGTACGTTTGCACTGTTGGCGGGCGAACGGCTGGATTGGCAGCTCGTGCAGATCGCGCAGGTCGATGAGCGGGTCGTGCCGCTGCATGACACGCAACGCAACCTGGCGACGCTGCATGCGACTTTCGTCGAGCACGGGGCCCTGCCGGCAGAGAATCTGCTCGGCATGCCGGTCGAGGACGCCGACGTGGAGCGCGCCGACGAGCGCTATTCGGGTCTTCTGCGAGAGCATGGCATTGACGCGTTCGACGTCGTGCAGCTGGGTCTCGGGCTGGACGGCCACACGGCCTCCCTGCTTCCCGATGACCCACTACTGGAGGAATCGACGCGCGGCGTCGGTGTCTCGCGCGAGCTCGATGGCCTGCGTCGGATGACGCTGACGCTACCCACGATTGCGCGCGCGCGGCGGGTGTTGTGGCTGGTCAGTGGCGCGGCGAAACACGCGCGTCTTGCCGAGCTGCTGCGCGGCAGCGCCGCGATGCCTGCCGGCCGCGTGTCGCGCGCGCACGCAACCGTGATCGCCGATCAGGCCGCTGCTCAGGGCTTGTCGGCGGACGACGTCACGGCGTGACCGCCAAACGCCTGCCGCATCCGTGCGAGCACGCGGTTTGTGTAGTCGGCTCTTCCCTGGCTCGCGAAGCGCTGCATCAGCGCCAGGCTGATCACGGGCGTCGGGACGCCAAGTTCGATCGCCTCCGATGCAGTCCATCGCCCCTCGCCGGAATCAGCGACTACCGGTGCGATCGACTCGAGGGATGTTTCACGCGCGAGGAACTCTGCAGTCAGGTCGAGCAGCCACGAGCGAATCACCGTGCCGTGACGCCAGCTCTCGGCAATCGCTGCCGGGTCGAGTTCCAGTTCGCGCTTCGCTTCGAGCAACGCCAGACCTTCCGCA
>JBIITU010000070.1:0-11388 GCA_044340335.1 Steroidobacteraceae bacterium | reverse complement strand
ACTGCTCGGAACTCGACCCGAAGTCTTGCAGGGGCTGGAGCGTCGAGGCGGGGTACACGGCAGACCTGCTCCGCAACGCGTCTGGCGGTCTGGACACCGGGAATGCGTATCTCGACGGGCTCGATGTCATCGCATCGGTCGATGCAGAGCGCGCGTTCGGGTGGTCGGGTGTGCGGCTGCACGGACACGTCCAATACAATAACGGTGCAGGATTCTCCGGCACTCGAGTCGGTGACGCACAGAGTGTCAGCAATATCGAAGGTGTGGGAACCTGGCGTGTCTACGAGTTGTGGGCCGATGTCCAGTTCGGCGCCGACGAAGCGCCCCAATCGCTTCGCTTCGGCCTCTACGACCTCAACAGCGAGTTCGATAGCATCGACACAGCGGGCCTGTTCCTGAATGCATCCCATGGCATCGGACCGGAATACGCGCAGAGCGGACTGAACGGCCCTTCCATCTTTCCGGTAACGTCCCTCGCGCTGCGGCTGCGTCGCGAGTCCGTCCACAGCTACTGGCAGTTGGCCGCGCTCGACGCGGTGCCGGGCGATCGTGATGACCCAGCGCGCAGCGGCGTTCACCTCTCCGGCGACGAAGGTGCGTTGTTTGCCGGTGAATGGGGCATGGCACGCGGCCGGCTCACGAAACTCGCGTTGGGCGCCTGGTCCTACACGGGCCGGTTCGACTCGCTGGCGGATGTCGATCCGACGAGCGGGGCGCTGGCCCAGCGCCGCGGCAATCGCGGTGTGTACGCACTCGTGGATGTCGCGATCGGCGAGTCAGACGGGCGCCGGCTTGACGCGTTCGCGCGGGTCGGCGTTGCCGAAGACAAGTTCAACGCGGTGGCGAACTATCTGGGGGCGGGGGTAGTGCTGTCCGCCCCGCTGAGTGGTCGCCCGGATGACCAGCTAGGTCTGGCAGTTGCGACGGCCGGCACCGGCAATGCAATGCGTCGGTTGGCGTCTGGCAGCGGTGCATCCTTGCAGCGTCGCGAGACGACGGTGGAGCTTACCTATCGCGCGTCGCTCACCGACTGGTTGACGGTGCAACCCGACATTCAGTACGTGCGCCAACCCGGATTCGACCCAGGCCTGCAGGACGCCTGGGTCATTGGACTGCGACTCGAGTTCAGCGGCGCTTTGGAACGCTGATACGACCCCAATTCTCAGATCAAGCATAGAGAGACCGACATGAACACGATAAGAAATCTCCGCTTCGGCATGAAGATGACCGCGATCATCGCCGCGATGCTGGTGCCGCTTGCGCTGCTGATGTTCTTCTTCACCCAGAGCATGCAACGATCGATCAGTACCTCGGTCAATGAGTCGCACGGCGCCAACTACTTCGAGCCCATCGAGTCTGTGCTGTTGCCGCTCGCCGACCATGAGGCGGGCACCGTGCTGGCGTTGCTCGGCAGCGGTGATGCGCGCTTCGAGCAGGCGACCGCGGCGGTCGACGCCAAGCTGGCAGAACTGGCCTCCAATCCGCCGCTGTTCGACGCGCCCGATGGAGTCGCCGATGCCAAGGTCGGCGCACTGCGCAGCCAGTGGGCTCAGTTGCGCGCCGCCGAACCGCGCAGCCCGCGCGATGTGCTGGCACAGCACCGCGAGTTCAAGGACCAGGTGCTGGCGTATCGTGACTGGGTCGCTGCGACCTCGGGCATGGCGCTGGATCCCAGCCCCGATACCTACTATCTGATCGACAGCGCGATCGTGCAGATACCGAATTTCAACGCCGATGTCTCGACCTTGCGCGCCCTGGCCTTGACTGCCACGGCATCGCAGGCCAGTGACGACTGGATCCGCAACGAGATCGCGCGCGTCGAGGCCCGCATCACCGGCAGCCTTGAATCGGTCGAAGCCAATCTCAACCAGGCCTCGCAGGGCGGTCCTGGCGGCGCGGCGGCCCAGCAGAAGGGCAGCGCGCCGCTGCAGGCTCTCCGGGATCAGACCAATCGTCTGATCAGGCTGATGAACGAGACGGTGCTCGTTGGCAAACCCGCGCCGCCGGTCGCGGACATACTCGCAGCGACGGATCAGGTTTCCGAGCAGGTCGCGGCATTGCAAGACGGCGTTTTGATGCCAGCCGTGCGTGACCAGTTGGTCGGCCATGTTTCCAAGGAGCGCGGAGTCCGCAATCTGGTGCTTGGCATCGTCGGCGCCACCATCGTTTTCGCGCTGTTCTTCGCGTGGTTGATCGTCAACACGACGCTGCTGCGCTTGACTGCGAGTGCATCAGCCATCGTGCGCATGGCGGACGGCGATTACGCGCAGCCCGTTGTCGCGGAAGGCAAGGACGAGTTGGGCCAGATGCTGGCGTCGATCGAGTCCATGCGGGCACGGGTCGCCAGTGTGCTGCAGGAAGTGCAGGGCAGCTCGATGACCGTATCCACGGCATCGCGCCAGATCAACGAAGGCACGGCGGATCTCGCTTCGCGCACCGAACAGCAGGCCGCCAATCTCGAGGAAACCGCTTCTTCGATGGAGGAAGTGACTTCGACGGTCAAGCAGAACGCCGAGAACGCAGTGGTCGCCGACAAGCTCGCGCAGACAGCGCGCCAGCAGGCTGAGCAGGGCGGTACGGTTGCCGTGCAGGCGGTGTCGGCGATGTCGTCGATCCAGGATTCGAGCCGCAAGATCGCGGACATCATCGCCGTCATCGATGAAATTGCGTTTCAGACGAATCTGCTTGCCCTGAACGCGGCCGTCGAGGCTGCGCGCGCGGGTGATCAGGGTCGCGGGTTTGCCGTCGTGGCGAGCGAGGTTCGCAGCCTTGCCCAGCGTTCCGCGACCGCGGCGCGCGAGATCAAGGGCCTGATCCAGGACAGCGTGCAGCGGGTCGAGGAAGGCGGCAGGCTGGTCGGGGAGTCCGGCAAGCTGCTCGGCGAGATCGTCACCGCAGTCAAGAAGGTCAGCGACATCGTCGGCGAGATTTCGGCTGCGAGTCGGGAGCAGGCGGCCGGCGTGGAGGAGATCAGCCGGGCGGTCATGCAGATGGATGAGGGCACGCAGCAGAACGCGGCGATGGTCGAGCAGGCGACTGCTGCCGCGGCATCGATGAACGAACAGGCGCGCAAGCTCGCCGACCTCACCGGGTTCTTCAAGCTCGGCGCAGCGACCGGTCCAGTCAGCGGCAGCGCGCGACCGAAGGTTCTGCATCCGGGCGCGGGGTCGACGACCACGGCGACGCCGTCCGCTGCACGCTCGACTCCGTCGGCAGCGACGCCTGCGAAACACGCGCCTGCAGCCGGCATAGAGCGGCGCGCCGCGACGCGTCCCTGGAGCGGTGCCCAGGGTGGCGCCGACAAAGGCGCGCTCGGCAGGCTGAAGAACCATCGCGATGCAGGCGATGGAGAATCTCCCAAGAAGTCGAGCGCGGCAGTGGCTGCCTCGTCGGGTGAGGATTGGGAGCACTTCTGAGCAACGTCTGACTCTGGCACGAAACCTGCTTTCCTCTTGGTGAGCCGCTACAGCGGGCGACGCGCCGGTTTTCCGGCGCGTCACCCGTGACGGACTTCACAGGAGAGCAGGCATGAGTACGGGTTGGATGTTGATTCTCGCTGCCGCGCAGCTGCTGGCACTGGCCGGTTGTGTCACCGCCCTGTACCGCTGGCAACGGCGTGTCGAGGCCAACGCGGCAGCCGTGGTCGCGCTGACGGGTGACGGTCAGGCGCTGACCTTGCTGGCGGAACTGCGCGCCCAGAGTGCCGTGCTGCAGTCGATTGCGGCCGGACTCGAGCGGCTGGACAGCCAGCTGCGGGTCGACGGCCGGCATGCCACTACCGCCATTCGCGGCGGTCGGGCCGGGTACGAGCTCGCGATTCGGCTCGCCAACAGCGGCGCATCCATCGATGAACTCTGTGCGAGTTGCGGCATGACGCGAGCGGAAGCGGAACTGCTCGTTCGGTTGCATCGGGCAGGCAACTCGCCATCGATGTCGCGCCGGATGGCGCTCGCCGGATGAGCAAGGCGCGGCCTCAAGCGTCCGACAGTGCGGCCGTTACAGTCGACGTTACGGAGAACCATGCATGACCGTCAGCCAGGCTGCCCAGTCCAACGCGAATCCGGCGGCATCCCGCATTCCGAGCGCTGCTGCGTTCGAGGTCGTCAAGCAGCTCGCCAGCGAGCTGTCTGCCGGCAACGTCGAGCTGCCGAGCTTCCCGGACGTCGCGATGCGCGTCCAGCGGGTGCTCGCAGATGAGAACGTCGCCCCCGATCGCGTCGTCCGCGTCGTCGGGTCCGAGCCCGCGCTCGCGGCCCGGGTGCTGCAGATGGCGAACTCCGTTGCGCTGAATCCTTCCGGTCGCCCGGTGGTCGAACTGCGGACGGCGGTTGCCCGAATGGGTTTCGACATGTTGCGCAGCGCGGCGATCACCTTCGCGATGGCGCAGCTGCGCAAGGCCGAGAGCTTCAAGTCGATCGAAAAGCCGATGAACCTGCTGTGGCAGCGCAGCGTCGTGGTTGCGACGATGAGTTTCGTCGTTGCCAAGCGCTTCACGCGGTTGAGTCCGGATGCCGCGCTGCTGGCAGGGCTTCTGCACAACGTCGGACGCCTGTACATCCTGACTCGCGCAGCGCGCCACACCGATCTGTTCGATGACCAGCCCACCTACACGGCGATCGTGAGGGACTGGCACGCGAACATTGCCAAAGCGCTGCTGGAGAACTGGGGCGTCGCCGAGGAACTGGTCGAGGCCATCCATGACGTCGAACACGGAGAGCGCGATCCGCGCGGGCCGGTGTCGCTCAGCGACGTGCTCGCGGTGGCGCAACTGCTGGCAAGTTTCCGCGAACAGCCGGAGTTGCTCGATGCGAAGCTGCCTGAGTCACGTTCAGCCACGCGGCTGGGGATCCAGCGCGATGCGCTGACGCGCGTCCTCGCCGAGGCGCGCAGCGAGCTGCAGGCCCTCACCGACGCGCTTGGCGGCTGACACACACGGAAGCAGGGCGCAAATGCAGATTCAATCCAAGCAGAGCAGCGGCGACGACGTCGCGTTCGCGTTCATCCAGGAGCTGGCGCAGGGCTTGTCTCGCAAGGAGATCGAGCTCCCCAGTTTCCCCGACGTGGCGCTGCGGGTCCGCAAGGTGCTGGCAGACGAAGACGTGTCGGCGCAGGACATCGTCCGCGTCGTCGGAGCCGAGCCTGCCCTGGCGGCCCGCATCATGCAGATGGCGAATTCTTCGGCGCTCGGCCATGTCGGCCGACCCATCTCCGACCTGCGCGCCGCGATCACGCGCATCGGCTTCAACCTGGTGCGCAGTGCGGCGATCGCCTTCGCGATGAGTCAGCTGCGCCGTTCGGACGACTTCCGACCGATGGCGGCTTCACTGCAGTCGCACTGGGAGCGCAGCTCGTACGTGGCCGCGTTCGCATCCGTCGTTGCGCGACGTTTCTCGCGCATCAGCCCGGACACGGCGCTGCTCGCGGGTCTGCTGCATGGCGTGGGCAAGCTGTACATCATGACGCGATCGATCAAGCATCCGGGGCTGTTTTCGGATCAGGCGACCTACCACGAGATCGAGCGCGAGTGGAGTTCGCCGATCGGCACTGCGCTGCTCGAGACCTGGGCAATTCCCCCGGAAATCGTCGACGCGGTGCGCGACCACGAGGACCACAGCCGTGATCACCCGGGTGCGCCGGACCTGACGGATGTCCTGACCGTCGGCAGCATGCTGGCGACCTTCCACCAGTATCCGGACACGCTCGAGCTCAACATGCAGGGCGTGCGGGCAGTCGAGCGGTTCGCGCTCGACCGGTCCGCGCTCGAGATGCTGGTCAGCGAGTCGTCCACCGAGGTCGCGCAGGTGCGGCAGACCCTCGGACTGTAGGATCGCGCGCGGCTCTTGAGGGGAGGGCTACCGGCTCCGCTAGAATGGGGCCATGACTCGACCCAAGCATGCCTGTCTGCTGGCACTCGTTTGCGTCCCGCTGCTGTTCGGCGCCGCGCTGTCGCGCGCCGCTGTGTTCGAGCTGCGTGAGGACGGTGGCGGTGTGTTCGGTACCGTCGAGACCATCGAGACCCGTTACGAAGACACCCTGATCGAGCTCGCGCGGCGTTTCAGCCTCGGCTACGAGGAACTGACCCGCGTCAATCCCGGCGTCGACCCGTGGTTGCCGGGAGCCGGCGCGAAGGTGCTGATTCCCGGCCAGCGGGTGCTGCCGCCCGGGCCGCGCGAGGGTGTCGTGGTGAACCTGCCGGAACACCGGTTGTATTTCTTTCCGAAACCCAGGCGCGGCGAGAAGCCGATCGTCATGACCTTTCCGGTCAGCGTCGGCAAGATGGACTGGCGTACTCCGCTGGGGCGCACCCGGATCATCCAGAAGCGTCGCAATCCCGCCTGGTACCCGCCGGACTCCATCCGGCGCGAGCACGCGGCGCGGGGTGAGCCGCTGCCGCCCGTGGTACCACCGGGTCCGGACAATCCGCTGGGGGCGCACGCGATGCGCCTGGATATCCCGGGTGGTTCGTACCTGATCCACGGCACCAACAACCCCGACGCCGTTGGCATGGCTGTCACCCATGGTTGCCTGCGGATGTACCCCGAGGACGTCGCGCGACTGTTCGATGCGGTGGCGGTCGGTACACCGGTCACCCTCATCAGCGAGCCGGTCAAGCTGGCTGTGGTAGATGGCGAAGTGTGGCTTGAGGTGCACCCGCCGGTGGATGCGCAGGGTCAGCGCGTCGAGATCGATCTCGTCGACTTCGAGCAGCGCCTCGACGCTGCGCTTGGTTCGCTCGAGGTTGCGATTCACTGGGACCTCGCGCTCGAGACGCTGCGCGCGGCGAGTGGCATTCCAACGGTCATCGGTTTGGAATTGCCGCCGGTGCCAGAGCCCGGCGTCGAAACTGCAGTCGAGACTACGTCCGAGCCGGTCGTCGAATCGCCACCCCCTGCTGCCGACGCGCCGCCGTCCACATGAGCAGCGGCGAGGACCGCGGCGCACCGCTGCGCTGGTGGGCGGTGCTGCTGGGCCCGGCGCTGTTCGCGATCACCATGGTCACGCCTGCGCCCGATGGGTTTGGGCCCATGGCCTGGCCCGCGCTCGGTCTGGCTGCCTGGATGGCTTGCTGGTGGGCGCTCGAAGCCGTGCCGCTGTCCGCGACCGCGCTGCTGCCGCTCGTCATCGTGCCGCTGCTGGGTTTCGAAAGTCCTCGGGAGATTCTGGCCGAGTACGCAAATCCAACCATTTTCCTGATTCTCGGTGGCTTCCTGATCGCGATCGCGATGGAACGCTGCAACCTGCACCGGCGTATCGCCTACAACATAGTGGCGCGTGTCGGCGACGATCCGGCGCGACTCGTGCTTGGCGTCATGATCGCCACCGCGCTGCTGAGCATGTGGGTATCGAATACGTCCACCGCATTGATGATGCTGCCCGTGGCCACGTCGATTGCCGCACTGGTGACCAGTGGGGCCAGCGGGAGCGACAGCACGTCGGTCGGCAACTTCCGGACCGCCATCACCTTGAGCGTTGCCTATGCCGCGACGATCGGCGGTCTGGGCACCTTGATCGGCACGCCGACGAACGCGCTGGTGCAGGCGTTTGCCGCGCGCAACCTGGGGATCGACCTGCGCTTCGTCGACTGGTTGTGGTTCGGTTTGCCAACTGTGTTTCTGATGTTGCCACTGACGTGGTGGCTCCTCGTCCGCGTTGCGCTGCCCTTCCGGCTGAGCTCGGTCCGCGCGACTTCGGATCTGATCCAGGATGCGTTGCAAGGACTTGGGCCCATGAGCAGCGCGGAGCGCAGGGTCGCGCTGGTTGCCGGGGCAGCGGCGCTGGCGTGGATCGGCAGGCCGCTGCTCAACGAACTGACATGGCTCGCCGATCTGAACGACACCGTGATCGCCGTGGTGGCGGGTTTGTCGCTGTTTCTGATTCCGACGGATCGCGGCAGCCGCCATGCGCTCCTCGACGCATCCTCCTTTGCGCGAATACCGTGGGATGTGCTGCTGCTTTTCGGTGGCGGTCTCGCGCTCGCCGCGGCGATCCAGGCGAGTACCTTGTCAGACACGATCGGCGCTTCGCTGTCGGTGTTCGGTACCTGGCCACTGTTTGCCCTGGTTGCGCTGGTAGTGACGACCTTGATCCTCTGGACGGAATTGAACAGCAACGTCGCGACTGCGGCCACCTTCCTGCCGGTGCTGGCAGCGCTGGCGGCGACCACCGATTACGCGGCGCTCACACTGCTGGCACCTGCTGCGATGGCGGCTTCTGCGGCATTCATGATGCCGGTCGGCACGCCGGCCAATGCCATCGTGTTCGCGACCGGCCAGGTCAGCCTGAGGCAGATGATTCTGGCCGGTGCGCTGATCAATGTGATGGCGATCGTGGTCATCACGATAGTCGGCTACTACACTGTGCCCTTCATCACACCGGGAAGCATTCCTTGAGCGAGTCTGTCACACGCATCGAGTCGGTCGCGGGGCCGCTCGACACCCGCACGCTGCGCGCGGCCTTTGGCGCCTTTGCCACCGGGGTCACGGTCGTCACGGCGATCAAGCCGACCGGTGAGGCGGCCGGCGTGACTGCCAACTCCTTCACCTCGGTGTCGCTGGACCCACCCATGGTGCTGTGGTGCCTGCAGAATTCCAGCACCAGCCTGGCCGCCTTCACCAAGGACCGCCGCTTCTCGATCAACATGCTGGCGTCGCACCAGGGCCATGTCGCGATGCAGTTTGCCGGCAAGGCGCCGGCGAAATTCCCGAACATGCCGCTGCTCGATCCCGATGGTCCGCCGCCGCGACTTGTCGGAGGCCTGTGCCGACTCGATTGTGTGGCTGTCGATGTCTATCCCGCCGGCGATCATCGCATCATCGTCGGGCGAGTCACCGGCATCGAGCAGGGTGGCGGCGATCCGCTGTGTTTCCACGGCGGCCGGTTTGGCCGCTTCGAGGTCGATCCCGGCTCCCGCGAGGTCACGACCTGGGAAAGCCACGCCGACGAGTGGTACTGAGGTAGCGCGCGCGGCGCGGCCTTCAGACCAGCGCGGCGTGATGACCGCCGTCGACAGGCAGCACCACCCCGTTGACGTATGAGCCGGCATCGCTGGCAAGCAGCAGCACCGGCGGCAGCAGTTCCTCGAGTTTGCCGGTGCGCTTCGGTGGAATCCGCTCGACGTAGCTGCGACCGGCGTCCGACGCGAAGTACTGCTCGTTCATCTCCGTGACGAACCAGCCCGGCGCGATCGCGTTGACGCGTATTCGGTGGCGGACGAATTCGAGCGCCAGCGTGCGCGTCAACATGATCACGGCGCCTTTGGAAGCCGAGTAGGCGGCGTAGCCGGGGGCAGCGCCCAGGGCCAGCACCGACGCAATATTGATGATGCTGCCGCCGGTTCCGGCTCGCACCATCTGCTCGGCGGCGATCCTGCAGGTCGTCCACACACCGCGAAAATTCGTGTCCATCGTTCGCTGCAATGAAGCCGCGTCGGTCTTGAGGAACAACGACGGTTCCGCGACGCCGGCGTTGTTGACGATCACCGTCGGGGTGCCGACTTCCGCCAACGCGCGGGCGAACGCATCGGCAATGCTCTGGTCATCCGTGACGTCCATCGCCACCGGGAATGCACGACCGCCTCCTGCCTGTATGCGTTCCGCGAGCGCTTCACAGCGCTCGACCCGTCGCGCGGCCAGCACGACGGACGCGCCGGCTGCAGCCAGGCCTGCCGCGATGGCGGCACCGATGCCGCTCGAGGTGCCAGTGACCAGGGCGACGCGGCCATCGAGTCGAAACGAGGCGAGGGGGTTCATGGTGGGGGCACTCCAGAGCCTGACAATCTGCCAAGATTAGCGGATGGACACCCTGTCACCACGCGATCTGATCGGCTCATGGACGCTGCTCGAATGGCGTATCGATTACCCGGATGGTCGGCCGTCGAGCTGGCCCTTCGGCGCGGACGCGATCGGGTTGATCGTCTACGGCGCGGATGGCTGGATGAGCGCGACCATGTCCTGCCGGCAACGCACGACGCTGACTGCGGTCAGCGCCGTCAAGGCGGACGATGCCAGCCGGGCGCGCGCGTTCCAGGAGTACCTGACTTACAGCGGCCGCTGGCATATCGACGGTGATCGGATCGCGCACGATGTCGAAATGGCACTGAACCCTGCGCTGCTCGGCACGCGGCAGTGGCGCGAGGCGCGCCTGCGCGATGGCCAGCTGCTGCTCGCGGCCGATGAGCCGCTCGGCGGTGGTCGGCTGCGGCGCCACCAGATCAGCTGGCGTCGTCCGTGACGCGCGGCGCCTTACCAGGCGCCGGGCAACAGGTTCTGCAGTTCGTTGACCCGTTCGGCATTGAGCGGTTCGAGAGCTGCCGCGGCAGCCAGCGGCGCACCCGGGCTGCCCGCCGTCGTTGACCCGCCATCGTCGGCGATGGCGGTCGTGCACGCGCCGGTGTTGAGCCAGTTCAGTGCGGCCGCGGTCATGGATTCGGCGCCGTCGCCGGGCAGGCGGGTCAGGTCATCTGTGGCGCTACACGCGCGGCCGCCGGCAGCGGTGTAGGGTGCATACGGCAGCCCCGTGAAATAGTCGCCGCTGCCGCTGCGATTGACGCTCTTGAAGGTCACGAGTCGCAGGCGCAGGTCGCAGGCGGGAATGTCGAATGCGAACTGCCCGACCGGCTTGCCTGAAGTGCGGTCGCCGATGATCGCGACCTGCGCATACGGCACCATCGAATTGATCACGAGCTCACTGGCCGATGCGCTGAGGTCGGTCGTCACGAAGGCGATCCGCAGGGTGGGGATCGTCTCGGCGAGGGTCTGCAGGCGCACAGTCTGCTGGCTCGAGGTCTTCGCCGGGTTGAAACGAGTCTCGTAGGAAACCTGGTTCGCCTGGTTGCCGGCCAGCAGATTCAGCAGCAGTTCCGCGGTGCTGACCAGGCCGCCGCCGTTGTAGCGCAGGTCGATGATGACGTCGCGGACATTGTTCTGCCGGAACGTCGCAAACGCAGCACGCAGCTGCGCATCGGCGGTGCTGATGAAAGTACGCAAGGTCAGGTGACCCACCGGGCTCAGGCCTGGGCGCTGGATCAACCGCACCTGCGCCTGCGGCACGGGCGTGATGGTGAAGTCGCGCTTGACGATCTCGCGCGTGATCTCCTGCCCGGCCAGCGTGCGCCAGCGCAGCGTGCGAGCCGTGCCGGCCGTCGACGGCCCGAACGCGTTCGACAGGCCGCCAGGGGTGGCGAGCAGCGTCGCGACGGTCTGCAGGTTGGCGGCGCTGGTGCCGATGGCCAGCAGCTCATCGCCGCGCGCGAGGCCGGCCGCTGCCGCGGCCGAACCCTCGAATACCTCGACGAAGAACACCTGGCTGGTGGCGCTGCGCACCGACGTCTGGACTCCAAACCCTGCGGTCTGGCCCGAGCTCAGCAATGCCTGCTCGCTCTGGATCGAC
>JBIITU010000439.1:0-2824 GCA_044340335.1 Steroidobacteraceae bacterium | reverse complement strand
TCGAAATCATCCGGGATCGCCTCGATGGCGGCGACGATCCGTTGCACGGAGTCCATGACCCGCGTGTCGGGCCATTCGAGCGCGCCGGTCTCGAGCGCAGCGGCTAGGTCGCCAAGCGCGTCCGCGCAGACGCTGCGCGCGCCGCCCTTCAGTTTGTGAGCCAGGCGACCGATGGCCGGGCGATCCAGCGCACGGGTCGCCGCGCGCAGGTCCAGCAGGATCTCGAGCGAGCTGGCACGAAACGTTTGCAGCAGCATCGCGATGAACTCCGGGTCGTCGCCGACCGCTTCGCGCAAGCGCGGCAGATCCAGCATCAGGTCGACGGGCGCAGTGACGGAACGTGGCGCATCGTCCGCGAGCGCGCCCGCGCTCGACGTTGGCGCTGCCTCGATCGACGTCGCCGCCGCAACCGTCGGCCGGCTTCGCTTGAGGCCGGCGAGGGTGTCGCGCAACCGGGCGAGATCGATCGGCTTGATCAGCAGATCGTCCATGCCTGCCGCCACGCAGCGTTCGAGTTCACCCGTGATGGCGCTCGCAGTCAGCGCGACGATCGGTGTGCGCCTGCCGCCGGCTTCCATCTTGCGAATCTCGCGCGTCGCCTCGAGGCCGTCCATCACCGGCATCTGGATGTCCATCAGCACGAGGTCGAATGACTTAGTCCGGCGAGCCTCGACGGCTTCCAGCCCGTTGCCGACGACCGTGACATCGCAGGCCAGCAGTTCGAGCATCCTGCGGGCGACTTGCTGGTTCACGACGTTGTCTTCCACGACGAGTACGGCAGGCCGATGCTCCTGCGCCAGCGCGGGCAACATTCCCGTGGGGTCATGGGGGTTCTGTTGTTCGGCTGTGCCGGGCGTCGCGATCCGCAGCGCGACGTGCAAGGCCAACCTTATTTCGTCGCGACGCAGCGGCTTGGTTACGTAGGTCGCGAATCCGGCTCGCTCGAGGATTTCCTTGGCGGGTGGAGCGTCGATCGGGGCGAGCAGGACGAGTGCGCTGTCGATCTGTGCTTCCCGCAAGGCGCGGCCGAGCGCGAGTCCGTCGAGGTCGCCCGCCGCGTAATTGACGAATACGACTTCGATGCGCGATCGATGTGTCAGCTCGACCGCAGTGGCCAGATCTGTTGCACCGTGAGCTGCGATGCCCCAGGCGCGCATTTGCCGCAGCAGGCTCTCGCGCGCGGTGTCGTTGGGGTCCAGTACCAGCACCGCGCCGTCCTGCTGCAGCGGGAGCGACACTGTGTTGTCGACCGAGACGTCGCCAACCGCGCATTCGAGCGTGAACGTGAAGCAGGAGCCGACGCCGGGCTGGCTCTTGACTGCAATCGTGCCGTGCATCAGTTCAGCGAGGCGCCTGGCAATCGACAGCCCGAGTCCCGTGCCGCCGAAGCGGCGTGTCGTTGAAGCGTCGGCCTGCGCAAAGGGCTCGAACAGCCGTGCCATGGTGTCAGCGTCCATGCCGATGCCGGTGTCCTGCACGCAGATCTCGAGCCCGATGCGTCCGCCCGGCGCCGGCCGCTGGTTGGCGTGGATGACGACCTGGCCGCGTTTGGTGAACTTCAGCGCATTGCTGACCAGGTTCAGCACGACCTGCGATATGCGCACCGGATCGGCGCGCACGCATGCCGGAAGATCTGGATCGATATCCAGCACCAACTCGAGTCCATGCGCCACTGCCTGCGGTGCCATCAGTCGCGCGATTTCCTCGAGACGGGCACGCAGGTCCATGTCGACATCTTCGAGCTCCAGCTTGCCAGACTCGATCTTCGACAGGTCGAGGATGTCGTTTATGATGGCGAGCAGGGTGCCGGCACTGGATTTGATCGTGCGCGCGTATTCCAGCTGGTGTTCGTCAAGTTGTGTCAGCAGCAGCAGTTCGGTCATGCCGATGACGCCGTTCATCGGCGTGCGGATCTCGTGACTCATGTTCGCGAGGAACTCGCTCTTCGCCTGATTGGCGGCAGCGGCGGCGGTGGTCGCCGTCCGCAACGCGTCCTCGGCCCGTTTCGATTCGGTAATGTCCTGGAAGGTGCCGGAGACGCGCTGGGTCGTGCCATCCGGATGACACTGCCGGCGGCCGCGAACGCGTATCCAGCGACTCGATCCGTCGGGCATCGGGAACAGGAAGTCGTCGCTGTAGGAGCCCTGGTCCGGAGTCTGCTGCACCATCGCCACGAGGCGTTCGCGATCCGTGCGCGGCAGCAGGTCGGCCAGATCGCGTGGTCCGGGTCGCGCTGGATCCTGGCCCAGCAGTTCGTACGCCCGCGCCGAGTACCACGTGTCGATGGGGTCCCCGTGGGTCCATTCGTACAAGCCATCGTTGCTGCCCGCCACGGCGCGCTCGAAACGTGCGCGTACTTCGGCGAGTTCCCGTTCCGCCAGTACGCGTTCGTGGGCGTCCGTGACGGTGCCGCCCAGCCGGAGCGGGCGCCCCTGTTCATCCTGTTCGACCGCACCGCGAAAGCGGAACCAGCGGTACTCGCCATCGATGCGGCGCAGGCGCGCGTACAGGTCGAAGGACGTGGCACCGCCTTCGCCGCGCATGATCCGCCCAAGCTCGCCGCGTGCATCGTCGGGGTGGACGAGGGCGTCAGTACCACCACTACCCGAATCCATGTTGACATCGACCGGCTCGTAGCCGAGCAGCGAGCGGAACCCGGCCGAGACCCAGACCCGCCGACCCTTGAAGTCGAACTCCCAGTGGCCCTCGAGCGACAGGCGGGCGGCCGTCTCCATGCGCCACTTTGCCGCGTGCTGAGCCGTGACGTCCTGGAAAGCGCCGGCAATGCCGACGATCTCGCTGTCGAGGTACTCGGCGTGGCCGA
>JBIITU010000438.1:0-2826 GCA_044340335.1 Steroidobacteraceae bacterium | reverse complement strand
CACCATTTCCTACCTCGCACCCGGCCCCCTCCGGACTTCTATCGCGTGCGCTCACGTTTCGCACGCCGAGTGGGGTGACGACTCTGTGCGCGCCGGGTACTGCGCATGGTGGAACCGACTGAAGGCCGCACAGCCAACCTTGGCGTTCGGCCACATGTCGGAGCGTGGGATCGTACAACCGCATCTCGCATGGGAGTTGCTACGAGGTGTCTGGCCACAAGCCGCGAATCAAGAAGGAAAGCAAGCATGAGCGTTGTGTCGACGTTGTTCCCCGGACCGCTGGATATCGTTGGCGATGTGCACGGCGAGCTCGAGGCGCTTGTGCGATTGATGATGAGGCTCGACTACGACCGCCACGGCGAGCACCCGCAAGGACGCCGCCTCGTCTTCGTCGGCGACCTCTGCGACCGCGGCCCCGACAGCCCAGGAGTGATTCGGCTGGTTCGAGACTTGTGTGCACGAGACTTAGCGCAAGTAACTCTCGGCAATCACGAACTCAACGTTCTGCGCCGTCAACGCAAGCACGGCAACGACTGGTTCTTCGGCGAGAAGGGAGTGCCGCGGGTGGGCGAGTTTGCCGACGTCTTGGATTTCTTCGGTTCCCTTCCAGCAGCACTGGAACGCGACGATCTGCGCGTGGTTCACGCGTGCTGGCACGATGACGCCATCGACTTAGCCGCTTCGGGCAGTGGCAACGCCCATCAGCGGTTTGACTTCTTCGAGTCGGAGATGCTGTCCGCCGCAGAGCGGAACGGCCTACAAGCAGCCGCGCGGGAGGAGCTGACAAGACACTCTGTGTCGCTCGCAGATAAAGATGCCCCGCCACCGCTGCTGACGTCGGTAGCCCAACACGAAGCCTTCATGCAAACAGAGAACCCCATGAGAGTCCTGACGTCCGGCATCGAGCGCCCTACACCCACGCCGTTCTACGCAGGTGGCAAGTGGCGCATGGTCGAGCGCGTGCGGTGGTGGGAGTCCTATCAGTCGGAGAAGCACGTGGTGTTCGGGCATTACTGGCGATGGTGGAACCCCGAAGCACACGCCGTTTGGAGCAAAGGCGAGCCATCACTTTTTGTCGACGTCGCGCCTGACGAGTGGATGCCAACCGCGATCGGTGAGCGCGCGTTCTGCGTCGACTACAGCGTTGGTGCTCGGTACGCAGAGCGACGCGCGAAGCCTTGCGGCCCGTTCGAGGGGCGGCTCGCCGCGATGCGGTGGCCAGAACGTGAGCTTATGTTCGATAGCTGACCGATACGGCCCGGCGCGACGCGGCAACTCTCGAAAGCGAGTGGCGGGTCGCAGCGGCGATCTCCAGGACGGCTGAAACCTTGATGCGTATCGCAGAGAGGGCCGCACTGCATCGCCGATATTGCAAGCGATTCGGTCACCGGAGCACGCCCCATGACGAACAGAGCCATCGTGACGCTGGTAGCGCTTGCGCTCGTGGCATCGGGTGCTGCGGTCGCCGCCGAACGAACGTTCGTGGTTAAGCCCGGCGACCATCAACGGGTTGAGTACATCGACGGCCAGAAGGTCCTGTTCGCGGACGGCGTCTCCGCCAGCGTTGCCGTGACCTACCTACCCGGTGACTCAAAGCGCGGGTGGGTGGCCGTCACCGTCAGAAACGTGTCACCAGAGGCCTTCGTGGTCGAGGAACGCTCGTTGTCCGCAAGCAGCGGCGAAAAGCCCCTGACTGTGTTCACCCATGACCAGCTCATGAAGGAGCAGAAGCGGCGCGAGGCTTGGAACGCGGTTGCTGCCGGGTTGGCCGCGGCCGGCAACAGCATGAATGCGGCGAACGCAGGCAACTCGTACTCCTACGGGACCTACCGCGGTCAAACCAACGCGAGTGCCTACGGATCCGGCGGCTACGCCTACGGGACCGCGAATACGACGGGCACGTATTCAGGCTACACCTACGACCCGTCCAAGGCGGCTGCTGCACAAGCGTCTGCCAATGCCCAGAACCAGCAGATGATCGACCGGATGCAAGCGCAGCATCAGCAGCAGCGAGCGGCTATTTCTGAGCGCACCCTGCGTGCCAACACCGTGAGCCCGGGCGAGTACATCAGCGGGCAGATCTTGATTCAGCTTCCGAAGCGATCGCGGAAGAATCCGGCGGAGATTTCGATGGTCCTTGCCGTCGGGATGGACGAGGTCCCGGTCACGCTGCAAGAGGTTCAGGACTAGCAAGACCCCGGGTCGACAAATGTGCTTGAAGGGGCACAGAATTCCACCCCGAATATAGAGCCTTGGCCCGGGGTTCAATGAGCTCAACTCGTCTGCTGCAGCCCCCCCCGGAAGATCTCTAGAGGTGACACCCACCGGTGGATCGGCGCAGTCGCTGAGGGCCTGCTGAAAGCTCTCTATTTCGATCGAGCGGTGTCATCGACGCCCGATCTTGCCCCCACCGGTGGACTGTTCGCTTGCCCCACCGGTGGTCGGGTCCGAGGGCGGAAGCGCGCTCAGGACGCGCTGGCGAGCCCGATCAGCGACACCCCTGCCTTTCGCCTTTGCACGAACGTCCTTGATGAAAGCCTTCCAATCGACAGGCGCCACCCAGTTGACCCACCCGTTCGGCGGAGCTTTACCCGGGCAGATACCGTCATCGTAGGATTTCCCTCTGTCATCGATCGGCTTCCACCCCAAGGCATAGAGGCAGGGCTGCTTCGCGCTCATGCGCGTAGTGCGCGTTCGAACGATCAAGCCGGTCGCCATCAGGAGCTTCATCCCGGCACTCAGGTTCTGACGCTGAATGCCCTGCGAACTCGCCATCGATGCTGTCAATGCGAGATCCCCATTGTTCTTCCCGCGGTACTGCGAGGC
>JBIITU010000437.1:0-2834 GCA_044340335.1 Steroidobacteraceae bacterium | reverse complement strand
GGGCTGGCATGTGACGGTCTGCGACCATCGCTCGAGCTATGCGGCCGCCCGTCACTTCCCGCGTGCCCGCGAGGTGCGGCACCAGCCGGTCGACGCGCTGGCCGGAGCGCTGAAGCTGGACAGCTATGCGGCGGCCGTCGTCATGAGCCACCACCTCGACTCGGATCGCGGCTACCTCGAGCAGCTCGCGGCCGCGGCGCTGCCGTACGTCGGTCTGCTGGGCCCTGCGCACCGCCGCGAGAAACTGCTGCGCGACATCGGGCCGCGGGCCGAAGCGCTGCGCGGCCGGCTGCGGGCGCCGATCGGCCTGGATCTTGGCGGCCGCGCGCCGGAGGCCATAGCGCTCGCCATCGTGGCCGAGCTGCAGGCGTTTTTCGAGGGACGCGGCGCGCAGCCGTTCAGCGCGGGCTGAGCGCGGCGACGACCTCGGGCGGCGCCTGGACGAGCTCGATCAGCACGCCCTCGCCCGCAATCGGGAACTCATCGCTGGCCTTCGGGTGCAGGAAGCAGATGTCGTAGCCGGCTGCGCCCTTGCGGATGCCGCCGGGCGCGAACCGCACGCCGCGCGACGTCAGCCATTCCACGGCACGCGGCAGATCGTCGATCCACAGCCCGATGTGATTCAGCGGCGTCGCATGCACGGCAGGCTTCTTCTCCGGATCGAGCGGTTGCATCAGGTCGACCTCGACCTTCATCGCGCCCTGCCCCATCGCGCAGATGTCCTCATCGACATTCTCGCGCTCGCTGACGAATCGACCGGTCACTTCGAGGCCGAGCTCGTCGACCCACAGCCGCCGCAATCGCTGCTTGTCCAGGCCGCCGATCGCAACCTGCTGGATGCCGAGCACGCGGAACGGTCGAGGCGTGGTGTTCATCGCAGTGCCCGCCTCACTGGAACGTCACGATGACCTGGTCGACCGCGAGGCTCTCGCCCTTCTTCGCGACCACTTCGGCGACGACGCAGTCCTGGCTGGCCACCAGGATGTTCTCCATCTTCATGGCTTCGATGACCGCGAGTTTCTCGCCGGCCCGCACCGTCTGACCCGCCGTCACGGCGACGTCGACCAGCAGTCCGGGCATCGGCGACAGCAGGAACTTCGACAGGTCCGGCGGCGCCTTGTAGGGCATCAGCGCCTGCAGCTCGGCGGCGCGCGGCGACAGCACCCGCGCGCGGACGTGGGCGCCGTACTGCAGCACGTGATACTCGAGGCCGACGCGCTCGACCTGCGCGACGAAGGGCTTGCCATCCGCTTCGCCCTGCACGACGACGTCGCGGATCGCGCCCCGCAGCGTGATGCGCCGGGTCCGCTCGCCGATCGTTACCAGGGTCGCACCTGCTTCGAGCGCGACGCGCACGGGCGTGTGATCGCGCTTGCCCTCGGCGCCCATCTGCACCACGACGAACTCGCTGCCGAGCGACACCTCATGCCCCGACAGTTGCCCGGAGATGCGCTGGGCACGCTCGCGCAGCCGCACGTGCGCGGCCACCGCCAGCGCCAGCAGGAACTGCGGGTCGGTGTGCTCGACGGCGTCGTTCGTGAAGCCCTGCGGATACTCCTCGGCGATGAAGCCGGTATTGAAGCGCCCCGAGACGAAGCGCGGATGCGCGAGCAATGCTGCCTGGAACTGCGTGTTGCTCGAGATGCCGCGGATCAGGAAGCCGTTGAGTGCCTCGCGCATCTTCTGGATCGCGTCGTTGCGATCCGTGCCGTAGGTGATCAGCTTCGCGATCATCGAGTCGTAGTACATCGAGATCTCGCCGCCCTCGACCACGCCGGTGTCGACGCGCACGCCGCCGGCATCGGGCACGGGCTCGGCCGCGTGCATGCCCTGCAGCGGCGTCTCGAAGCGCACCAGGCGACCGGTCGACGGCAGGAAGCTGCGCAGCGGATCCTCGGCATTGATGCGGCATTCGATCGCCCAGCCCTGGCGACGGATCTGGTCCTGCCGGAACGCGAGTTTCTCGCCCGCAGCGACGCGGATCATCTGCTCGACCAGATCGAGCCCGGTGATGCACTCGGTCACCGGATGCTCGACCTGCAGGCGCGTGTTCATCTCGAGGAAGAAGAAACTCTTGTCCTTCCCGACGACGAACTCGACCGTGCCGGCCGACTGGTAGTTGACGGCCTTGGCGAGCGCGACGGCCTGCTCGCCCATCGCCTTGCGGGTCTTCTCGTCGAGGAAGGGGCTGGGCGCCTCTTCGATGACCTTCTGGTGGCGGCGCTGGATCGAGCACTCGCGCTCCCACAGGTAGACCCAGTTGCCGTGCCCGTCGCCCAGCACCTGGATCTCGATGTGGCGCGGCTCCTCGACGAACTTCTCGATGAACACGCGGTCGTCACCGAAGCTGTTGCGCGCCTCGTTGCGACAGGACGCAAAGCCCTCGAAGGCCTCCTTGTCGTTCCACGCCACCCGCAGGCCCTTGCCGCCACCGCCGGCGCTGGCCTTGATCATGACCGGGTAGCCGATCTTCTGCGCGATCGTGACCGCGTCCTCGGGCGCCGCGATCGGCGCGTTGTGACCCGGGATCGTGCTGACGCCCGCCTCGGCCGCCAGCTTCTTCGAGGCGATCTTGTCGCCCATGGCGGCAATCGACGCATGCTTCGGGCCGATGAAGACGATGCCCGCCTCCTCGACCCGCCGCGAGAACGTCTCGTTCTCCGACAGGAAGCCGTAGCCGGGATGCACGGCCTCGGCACCCGTGGCCTTGCAGGCCTCGATGATGCGATCCATGACGAGATAGGACTCGCGCGATGGCGCAGGCCCGATGTGGACGGATTCGTCCGCCAGCTCGACATGGCGCGCGTCGCGATCCGCGTCGGAATAGACAGCCA